>PMZN01000046.1 GCA_003170375.1 Acidimicrobiaceae bacterium
CCGGTTCGCCCAGGACCGCGAGGATGACACGGTGGGCCGAGCCCGAGATCATGACGAACAGCCCCAGGTCGCCCGCCGGGCCGAAGGAGACCACGTGCTGCGGCCCGGCCAGCGACAACGCCGGCGAGACCCGCCACTTCAACTCGTTGCCGCTCGTGCACGCCGCAACGACCTTGGTGCTGCGCCGGACAGTGACTCCAACGAGCGCGCACAGGCCACGAGTTGTCGTCTGCAGGCCCAGCACTTCGGCACTCGAGTTGCCCAACGACTGCGGAAGCCTGGGCCCGACGAGACGCCAAGCGCTCCGGCGTGAGGCGAAGATGCCGACGATGCCGTCTCGACTACAGCCTGCCCCGATGAGCCCTTGCCCGGCCGCGTAGCCGACGGCCAGGAGCGAGACGAGGCCACAGGAGCGGCCGGCCGCCGAGGTCGCCAGCCCGTCTTCGGTGGCAATCTGCCGCCAGCTCGCCAGTCCGCCGGGGCTCGCGAGCACCCGGGTGACCCGGCCATCGCTCACGAGGGCCATCGCCTCGCCTCCGGCGGCGACCGCCAAGGCGTCGGGCTCATCGGCGAGCGCGCCAATCGGGCCCGCGGGCAGCCATGAGCGCGCGTCAGAGGTGACGATGAGCGGCGAGTAGTCGAGATGGTTGGTGGGTCGGATGCCGATGGCGAGCGACCTGCCGCTGTGTGTGGCGACGACCAGGCCCCCGTTCGTGGCGACCGCGAGCGCTGAAGCTCGGTCGGACCAGAGCGCGGCACCGGGAGGCCTGAACAAGAGCTGCCAGAACGTGTTCAGAGGCTGGTCGAGGTGTCCCATCGCGACCGTCGCCCAGGAGCCCGCCGAGGTCTCGATCGAGGTCGCCAACGAGGCACGGATCACCGGAGTGCTCGGCCGCGCGCCCGAGCCGGCGACGGGTGTCGCCCCGCAGCCCGAGACGGCTGACACGCCGAGCGCCGCGAGTGCGAGCACCTCGGCGAGAAAACGCCATGACGGGCCAGATCGCGCTCGCGGGNNTCGAGGCCTCGGTGCCAGGGCCCGGGTTGCTGTCGAGGATGTAGCGCATGTGTCCCATCGGGTCGATCACAAAGGCAAAATCGCTATGAGCGATCATCGCGCCACCAGGGGCAAAGGCAACCTGGACGCCGAACGAGCTCCAGACCCGGCTCAGCTCGGAACTCGAACCAGTGAGAAAGTGCCAGTTCGAGAGCTGCTGCAGACCCTCCTGACGATCGAAAGCGACCAGATACGCGCCCGCACGGTAGACCGGGTTGGCCACGACGGCCACGAGCGCGACCCGGCGAGCGGTCGATCCGAGCAGGCCGTCGGCCTGGCGGAACTCCTGGGCGATGAGCGGGCAGTCCGAGACGCACACGGGATCGAGGAACGTCACGGCGACCGCCTTGCCACGGAGGCTCTGCAGCGACACCGTCGCTCCGTTCTGATCGACGAGGCGGAAGCCCGGCGCCGGGGTGTTGACGACACCCGGCGGGCCGTCGACGGCTTCGGCGATGATCGGGTCGGCGTTTGGGTTCACAGAGGCCGCGGCCATCGGGACGACCCCGATGAGGGTGATCCCGATCGCGGCCAGGGCAGCGATGGAGCGGAAGGCATACGCCGGCCGGCTGGCGAGCCGCGCCCAGAACGACGAGTCGTCGCCGACCGCGGTGGTGATCGGAACCGGCGCGCCGACCACGGCAGGGACGCGTGTCATCGCCAGATAACCGGCAACAACGACAAGAGACATCGGGATCATGCTGTTCGGGTCGGTTCCGACGCCACCGAAAAAACCGAAGTCCTCGACGAGCACCCAGTCTGCGATGCACAGGACGATTCCGGCACAGACGGCGACGCGCGTCACCGAGGCTCGCCTGCTCAAAAAACCGATCCCGATGGCAGCGAGACAGATCACGAGGAACAGGTTCACGGCCCAACCGTGCGCGGCGTCAAAGGCGGCGAAGCCGGCCAGCCAGGAGGAGATGAAAGCGGGCTGGGGCGTCGCCGACATCTCCTGCACCATCCCGGTGAGCGTTCCCGGGACCACGCTGTGGCCCACCTGCCCCTGCCAGAAACCCCGGCCCGGCCAGGCCTGAAGGACTGCCATTCCGACGAAGAAGAGACCCATGACCGAAAGGATCGCCCGGCCGAGTCGCGGGCTCGACCACATTCTCTCCGGCAGGGCGATGAGCAGCCCGGCCAAGCTGTAGAAGACAACCGCCCCAGGGGCCCCGAAGGCCCACGTGAGCGCCGGAGCAAAGACCCCGCCGAAGCTCTCGCCGAAGATCCAGACGATGATTCCCCAGAACCCAGCCGCGAGGCCGGCGAGCCGCGACCAGTAACCCCGGGGCGCGACGATCAACCAGATGCCGAGACCGACCTGGATCCACACGGCCGAGGCCGGCGCGGTGATCGGGTGGTTGCTCCAGATCGTCGCCCCCGCGTTCACGAGGTGCTGCACCCACACAGGCGACGTCGCCGCGGTCGGCCCGATCACCTGGCTCGTCATGCCAAGCGGCATCGAGGGCTGAGCCTGGAGCAGACCATCGAAGATCCAGATGAGGCCGAAGGCGATCCGGAGCAATCGCCGGCCGGCTGCCTCCGGGTGGGGCCAGGCTCCGGCGGGCAGTTCTCCTGCTCTCGCTCGCCGCAATTGGACGGCGCGCAACAGGTTCCAGGCCGACGCGAGCAAGGCGAGGATGACGACGGCGATGAGTGCTTGGTGCCCGAGCAGGGAGCGAAAGGCCGAGACGATCGTGGGATTGTTCGTCGAAAGCCCGGAGCTCATCCCTGGCATTGCAGTTGACACACTCCTGTCATCGGCGAGCCGGCCCCGCCGCCCGGCCCGTTGCCGGCGGCTTCGCATTGTTGTAGGTAGTGCTTCCGGACGACTCCTGCGCCACTCAACCTAGGCCGTGGCCGCGAGCGGACCCTCCCTGACCGGGCCCACCGACTCCGACCAAGTTCGCGTGTCAAGTTCGTATCACCGACGGCGCGCCAAAGGAGGTCAGGGAGAACTCGACAGCGCGCGAATGCTCCGCGCCGAATGCGCCCCGCTGTCAGGATGCACCGGTCAGCCCATCAGCCCTAGCGCCCCGGAGATGACGTCGAGGGCCTGGATCTCGACCGCAGCGGACTCCTGGACGGGCTTGGACGTGTCCTCGGTGAGGACGACAACGACGAAGGTTTGACCGCGACTGTCGCGAGCCAGGTAGCCGAGCGACAGCACGCCCGGCTCTGAGCCTCCCTTGAACCACACCCTGGGCCAGGTGCTGGCGCCAAGGGCGATCCCGCCGTTGTTGGTCGATAGCACTGTGCCTATCGCGCTCAGTGCGGGCTCGGCCTGGAGCTTGGCCAGTCCGGTGAAGGCGCGGCACAGGTCATCTGCCGAGGCGAACCACTCGATCGAGTTGATATCCCGCGGCATGCTGGCCGACTGCTCTGCGCTGGCCGGCACTTTGTCGACCGTCGTGGCAAGGTATGAGGCCCGCTGCGAGGCGTTGAGCGACAGGTAATGGTTCGCCATCGTCGGGAAATCGTGGTACTTCAGGGCGAACATCTCGTTCACCGTGAGGAACGGGACGTCGAGCGAGGCGTGAGAGGACCAGGCTCGCACCTGATCCTCGACGGCGACCCGCCCGACGAGCTTCAGCAACATGTCGGCGGCGGTGTTGTCACTCACCGAGATCATCTTGATCGCGACCTGCTCAACGGCGAGCTCGGTCCCGTCGGGCGAGTTCTGGAGGGTTCCGCTCCCACCGACCTTGACTGCCGCGGTGATCGTGACCTTCTGGCTCCAGCTGATCCGGTGATCGTGCACCGCATTGGCGATGGCACCGAGGATGAACAGCTTGAACATCGACCCCAGGGGCCGCGGGGTTCCTGCCAACACCGAGTGCAACGGGCTGCAGGTCCCGTCGGAACCCACTTTGGCGGCCAAGAAGCTCACTTCGGGAGCAATTGTGGTCAACTGCTTGTCGACCTCCGACCACGAATGGGGCACGCTGCTTGCAGCGGGCTTGAAGAAGAGGCCGGCAATGAGCCCGGCGCCGTCGACGCCAAGCTGGACTGAGTACCGGCTGGGCCCGATCTGGACGAGTGCCACGAGCGAGCTCGTTTCGACTTTCGACAGGCCGAGCAATATCGTCGCCGACCCGGGCGGACCCAGTGACTCCAGGGCCTGATTCAGCGCGGCCGGGCTCACCTGGGCGAGGAGCGCGGCATCGAAGTGGGCCGAGATCTCCTTGGTGCTGAGCGGGAGCCGAGGCCCGATGCCGAGCAGCCAGTCCAATTGCTTGCCGACTGGCGTGCTCGGCACCTTGACCGCCGGAGCGCCGGCGGCGGTCGCGGCGCTCAGCGTCGTCACCCTTGCCACAGCACCGACAGGAGCCGGGGCCACAGAGAGCACGGTCACAGCAACGGCGGTGACAAGGAACGAGGCTGCCGCCACCGCACCCGCTCGTGCAGCCGTCGCGCGGCGCATCGCCCTCACGCCCGGGCCGCCGCTACCGGCCGTCTTGTCCCGGACACCTCTGCGGACCTCCTGCGAGGTCTTGGGTCTCATCTCAGCTCCCTTGGTTGGATGTTGATGGCCTGGGATCTCTGGGCTCGTCGTGCGCCCGGTCGCAGTCACGGAACCTCCGACAGGAGCACGAAGAAGCCGGCGATCCGGGCATCTGGATCGAGCGCGACGCGGCCCTTGCGCTTGCCCTTCTCGTAGGTGACGGGGATGTCGACGACGGTGTAGCCGGATCGGGAGATAACCGAGGGATCCCCGGCCTTCAACACCTGGCCCAGCTCCCCGGTGAGACTCGAGCGCACCGAGTCGAGCAGAGTGACGGGACAGGCCTCGGTCATGCGCTGGTCGAAGTCGGCCCGCAGGGCTTCGAACTCTCCGTCAAGGAATTGGCGCAGCGCTCGCGCGGCCAGTCTTGGCGCATCAGCCAGCACCTCGCCTTCCATTCCCACCGCCTCTCCTGTACGGGATCCGAACCGCTGGAACGCCGCTTGCCGGCTGACCTGCAGGGCGTAGCCGATGGCCGCCCATGAATCTCCTTGCGAGCGAGCCTGGCGCACCAGGGCAACGACGACGTCGTCCAGCACCGCCCCGAGGCTGGTGGCCGCGGCGAGGGCTGCGATCGCGGAGCCTTCCTCTGGTGCGGCCCCTTGCTTCAAGCGATCGACGAGCAGCTCTGCATTGGTCCGCAGCATCAGGCGAAGGACATCCCGCTCGACGTCAGCGCCGGAGGCGTCGAGCGACTCGGTCACGATGTCAAGATACCTTTACACGACACCGGATGTCAAGAAACATTTACGCTGTTGGCTGGTTATCGCCAGGAAGCCGAAAGGGCGTCACGCTCAGCGTCGGCCTTGTTGGCGGAGGTTTGGTTGCCCGGACCATCATCGGCTCGTTCCGGCCCGCCCGAACAGGTCGTGAGGGGCAGCACTCGGAGGACAACCAGACAAAACGCGCGAAGACCTGACTCAGCTCCTCTCCAGTACCTGCGCCAACCACTCGAGCGTCAGCTGGTACCGCTCGCGCGAGCGCCCGCCGTGGCTGCCCGTGTTCTCGGTGGCCTCGTGGGCGATGCCCGCCTCGCGCAGACGGTGGCTCAGCAGCCGGTGGCCCCATTGCAGGTGGTAGTCGTCGTTGCAACCCACGTCCAGCAAGATGCCGGTCAGTTTGCGGAGACTGTCCAGACGGTCACGCCAATTGACGACTGGATCGAAGCTCAGCCAGCGGTCCCAGACCTCCTGGATCAGCTCGCCGCTCGGAAAGGCGACNNCTGGCGCCTCCGGCCAGATGCTGTCCAGGTAGTCATAGAGAAATGTCTTGTGCGTCATGTCCAAAAACGAGTCGCCCGAAAGCATCGCCATGGCCCCGAACGTGCCCGGATTGCGGGAGGCGAGGTTCCATGCCCCGCAACCTCCCGACGAGAAGCCGAAGACGCCACGGCTCGCTGAGTCCTGGAGTGTCCGGTAGTTGGCATCGACGTACGCGACGACATCGTGCAGCACGTACTGCTCGAAGTTGCCACTGACCGGCGAATCCACCCATTGACTGCAGCCGTATCGCGTCCAGCCGTCGGGGATGACGACGATCATGGGCGCTACAGACATGCGACCGAACACGGGATCGAGGACGTCCTCGATCGGAGGTGCCCATCGCCGCCCGTCGGTGGGGGGGTGCACCAGTTGTTCAGCGTTCTCGCCAAAGGCGTGGAGCAGATACGCCGTGGGATACCGGCGGTCGGAGTCTTCGTAGCCCTGCGGTAGGTACAAGAACAAGTCTCGCTCGCTCGGATCCTGCAACAGGTTGCCCTGAAGGTGGGTACTTTCGATGCGCGAGTGAACAATCATCTTCGCCTCCTGGGCGGCTCATCGCTGTGACTGTGCGGCGCTGTCGGTGGAATCGATCCTTGGTGCGGCCGGGCCGATCTCAGGCTTCGTGGAACGCTACCCGGAACAGGCAACGAGAGCGCGCTGCGAATGTTGGCTGGGAGAGCCGGACAACCGGCCGGCGGTCTCAGAGACCGTATCTTCGAGCATGGAGCCAGCCCCGGAGCTCGTGTCCTTGATGGAGCGGATGTTCAGAAACTGGGACGCGTTGGATGCCAACGGCATGGTCGACGCCTTCTCTCGGCACGCGGGCTCGTTGGCGATCGGCACCGACCCCGACGAGTGGTGGGAGGGCTTCGAAGCCATATCGGCGATGTGGCGAGTGCAATTCCAAGAGATTCAGTCGGTTGGGAAGCTTCGTTGGCGGCGAGATCCTGGTATCGCAGGCGGTCCAAGAGGGCCTTGGTGGCGCCTTCCCCCTCGACCGAGCGCGATCGCTCTCCCTAAAGGGACTGGCCGGTCACCACGCCGCGTTCCCGATGCTCTGGCAGTAGGAGTCGCCTGGACGAGCAGGCGGTTGGCTCCCCAGATGGTCAGTGGGACCGGTGATAGCGAAGCGCGGCCTGCGATCGTGTGCGCGGCG
>PMZN01000180.1:0-132 GCA_003170375.1 Acidimicrobiaceae bacterium
GAGAAGAGGGAAGAGCCATCTGTTGGCGGACTTCACACGGGTTCCCCCGTTTTCTCTTCGCGGTGACGTTTGCTTGCCGTCCCCCTCGAGAGACTCATCCAGAAGGGTCTCCTTATGATGTCCCAAGCCTCC
>PMZN01000180.1:245-5873 GCA_003170375.1 Acidimicrobiaceae bacterium
CGACGTGGCCGTAAGACTGATCGTCTGTCATCTCACCTCCAAGCTGGCTCTCACCCGACCGCCCCCGAGCTAGCGGGAGTTGACTTTCCCTTGGGAATGGTCCTCGCCTCTGTAACGTCCTAACTGTTGCACAGGAGCAAATGTTATCTTGCTTCGGCGAGGCCGGCAACTGCCGAAGAGAAGTTGCATTGGCGCCCCAACAGGCCCCAGCCGCCGAGAGGCCGCGGGCCATAAGCCGAGGCATGTTGATTGTGGTGTGAACGCTCAGCATCGACCGGGTATTCAGCCGCAGCAGGACAGGGGGCTACGGAGAGGGAGTGCCCTTCCAGTCGAGGCAGACGACGACCGCGTCGTCGCTTAGCTCTTGACCCTCAAGGTGAGCATGGAGCTCCCGGATGAACTGTCGGACGACCTCCCCGGCAGGCAGCCCTCGAGTGGCACGGAGCGACCGCTCCAGTTTGGCCTCCTTGAACTCCTCATTGCGAGGTGAGCGCGCGGCGTGGACCCCATCGCTGACAATGATGAGCCGGTCCCCCGAGGCGACGTCGAGCTCCTGTTCTTCGTAGTTGGTGCCCTCGAACATGCCAAGGGGCAGCTGCTTGTCCAGCTGGACGACCTCCACTTCGGTGCCGCGTTGTCGGATGACCAAGGGGGAGCCAGCGTCGACGGCGGTGGCTCCCCCGCTCAGGTAGTCGAGACGTAGCAGCAAGGTGCCGACGAACTGCTCGCCGCCGTACGCGGCTTGGAGGGCCTCATTGGCCAGTCGAGCTTGGCCAGCCAGGTCCAGCCCCCCACGCCGGGCGTTGCGCAGAGCGTTGACGGCCAGGCTGGTAAGCAGGGAAGCCGACGTCCCTCGTCCCATCCCCTCCGAGACGCTCACGAGGAGATGATCAGACGCGGCACACCAGTCGAAGTTGTCCCCGGCGACGTGGTAGGCGGGTTCCAGCTGACCGGCGAGAATGAAATGCTCTCCTGCACAACCCCGGCTGGGCAGCAGCTGCCACTGCATCTCGGCGGCCAGGCTGAGCCGTTGAGTACGCGAAGCGAGCTCGAACAGGTCGGTGTCTCGGCTGGCCACAATAAGGGCGTAGCCGAGAGCGGTGGCAAACCGACGTAGCTCGTGCTGGTCGGTGTCGTTGGGCGGGGCAGTCAGCCACACCTCGAGCACCCCGAGCCGGTCGCCGCGGACCGTGACCGGCAAGCGCACGGGGACGCCCGTGTCGTCGGGAGGACCGATCGAGGTCTGCTGGGAGGCGAAGGTCCGGCCGGCGGCGCTGCCGTCCACGGGGACCAGGGCGGTCCTCTCATCTCGGCCACTGAACGGGTCGGTCACCCGCTGGAGCATTGAGAGCCGGTAGTCGACCATCAACAGTTCGATCTTGCGGGTGTCGAAGTGCTTGTGCATGACGTCCTTCCATGCCGCGAGCACCTCCGCAGCCCCGACGGACTCCATCGTGAGCAACGCGTCCTCGTGCCATGTCACGATAGGCATTATGCCAATCGTGCGACATCCTGCCAATCTTCCCGCCGACCTTGTGATCGCAGTGGCCGTCGCCGCTCGTCCACTGGTAATGGTGTGGGGCCGAGCTGACGCAATCGCCCAGGCACAGGCCTCGCCCCCTCAGCTGCGAGCCCTCGTGGTCGTGGGACACCACGGCAGCCTCAATCTGAATCAGCTGGCCGACGAGCTGGGGGTGATCCCCTCCTCTGCGAGTCGGCTGTGTGACCGTCTCGTCGCAGCTGGCCTTCTCGACCGGAAGGTCAGCGAGCAGAACCGACGTGAAGTGGTCCTCACCTTGCGGGCGGAGGGACAGCGGCTGCTCAAGACGGTCGAGCACGACCGTCGCGACGCGCTGGCCGACGTGCTGCATGGGATGAGGCCCGGCGCACGCAAGGCGCTGCTGTCAGGCTTGGAAGCCTTCGCCGAAGTCGCGGGGCAGATGGCAGAGCAGGATCAGTGGACTGCGTAGGGTATCCATGAGTCTCGGTGTGCGACTGCTGTGACGCAAGAAAGATCCTCACTTCCGCGTCCCGCTATCACGAATCGGCCGACCGGTCGATTACTCGGAGCGTGATCGAGGAGGCACTCGTCGACCGGCGCTCCTTCTACTATGAGAGCCGCATCGTGCGCACTAAACGGCCAAGTNNCGCGAGGCAGAGGCGACTGGCACGATCGGCTTGGCAGCACGCATGGCCGGCTTCCTTTCTCCTCGTGTTCCCACAAAATTGTCCACTACCTGTCTCTCACTAAGTGTCTATTCCTACTTGGGTTTCGCCCCTCTTCACCGTGTCGTTTCATCAGATTGGCGCAAACCACAAACTCCCTTCCTCTCGGATCTGCGATACGTCGTGCCGTCAAAACAGTACGCAATTCAAGACGATGGCGCGGTCGAGGTCGCCAGCGGTACTCACCGTGGTCGACGCGGTCGAAGTCGGCGTAGGTCGTCCCGTGGTGATCTGGTGCATTGGCACACATTCGGGATGAAATGTGCGTTCGGATCGTGGAATCTGCAAAACGTGTTTGTCGACGTCGAAGTTCGGCAACAACCTCGGCGACGGTAAACGTGCGCTGGCCACCGTTCGTGATGGAGGCCGCAGGAGGCGATGAGGACGGGAAGCACCTCGTCTCGGAACTCCGGATTGTTCAGACGCTCCGGCGAGATCAGGAGCGCGTCAATCGACCCGGCCTGAACCTCGGCGTAGAGCGGCGCCCACTCCTGCGCGTTCGCCGAGTTGATCGCGACGGCCCGTACCCCCGCTCGCTCCGCCGCGGCGATCTGGTTCCGCATCAGCGAGAGCAGCGGCGAGATGATCACGGTCGGACCGGCGTCCCGCGCGCGCAACAAGATGGTCGAGAGGAAGTAGACGGCGGACTTCCCCCACCCGGTCCGCTGGACGACGAGGGTCTTTCGGCGCTCGGCGACGAGGGCCTCGATCGCCAGCCACTGGTCGTCGCGCAGCACCGCAGTCGCTCCCGCGAGAAGGACAAGGTGTCGCTGGGCCTCGGATCGAAGTTCAGCCCGAGAGCTTTCTTCGACCAATGAGGGCATCGCCTCAGGGTACGANNCGGTTCGCCTCGACGGAGGCGACGCCGCGGCCGGATTGTCCGGCCAGGAATGCTTAGGGTAACGCCCAATCATCTCGCGACGGACCTCGCGCCATGAGCCGCTCCAAAAGCCCGGCAGATCGGCGGTGATCTGAATCGGACGCCCCGCCGGGGAGAGCAGCTCAAGCGTGATCGGTACGCGACCTCCGGCTACCGCGGGGTGCACGACGACACCGAAGAGATCCTGCACCCGAACCGCGGCGCGCGGCCGATCGCCGTCGTAAGCAATCGGGGCCCTCCTTCCACCCGGCAGCTCGAGGGCGGCGGGCAGCAGGCGATCAAGTTCGGCGCTCCGGCCGCCGAGCGCCGCTCGGATTGCTGCGGACGGATCGACGCGCGCGAGCTCGGATCGCCCGCGTGCCCCCTTCAGCGCAGGCGTCAGCCATTCCGGCGCGCTCGCGATGAGCGCTGTGTCGGAAACGTCCGGCCAGCTCTCACCCAAGGCCCGACGGGCCCACCCCACGCGCGCCTGCAGCGATCGGGAGGCGGGCGTCCAACCGAGGACGGTCAGGCCCGTTCGAGCCGCGTGCGCGACCAACGCCGCGGTTGTGTTCGATCCCGGCTGAGCAGGACCGCGGACAGCGTCGAGCACGAGGGCGTCGAGCGTTCGTTCTTCGGTCGCCCGCAAATCGTCGAGCTGTTCGTCCCATTCCAGACGCACCACACGCTGGACGTGTGCAGCACCGATCCGCTCGACGTCGCTTCGGTCGAGCGCCGCCGCGAGACGAATCTGACCGTCGGCCCGACTAGTTCCGCCTGCGCCAGCCTCCACGTCGACAGCCACTAACCACTCGGCGCTCGCCAGCGGATCGTGCGCCGGGAGGACCGCGCCGCCGCCCTGACGCAACCGGTACCTTCCACCGCCTCGCCGCTGAGCGATTCGATCGGGATACGCGAGGACAAGCAACGGGCCTGGGTCGTGATCGGTCTCGCCCAGCGGCAGCGTCTCGATCGACGCGCGATCCGACGCCGCCGCTCGCTCGACGCGTCGGATGAGCTCGTCGGCGCGCCGCCGGACGGTAGCGACTGCGGCGCGGTCGACCGGAGCCGGCTCCCCGTGGTCGTCGCGTTCGAGCACCGCGAGACGGCTCGCCACGTCGGCGGAGAGCGCGCCGTCCGCGGTGGAGCGTCCAAAGACATCGCGCTCGGACAGCAGCGCCGCCAGCAGCGCGGCGGTCGGGAGGTCGTGGCGGGGCGCGTCCACGAGCATTCGCCCGAGACGAGGATGAACGGGTAATTCGACGAGCCGCCGTCCGAGGCTGGTCAGTCGCCCATCCTGGAGGGCCCCCAGCCCCTCGAGCAGCTGCCGGGCGGTCGCCACCGCAGCCGACGGGGGCGGGTCCAACCATCGCAGCGACGCGACGCGCGTACCCCATACAGACAGCTCCAACACCAGCGCCGCCAGCTCGGCGCTCAGGATCTCCGGCTCGGACCACAGGCTTCGAGCAAGGTGGTCTGCTTCCGACCACAGGCGATACGCGACGCCTGGCGCGGTGCGCCCGGCTCGACCCGAGCGCTGGTCGGCTGAAGCGCGCGAGGTGGTGACGGTGCGGAGCTTGGTGAGCCCCGTCGCTGGGTTGTACATGGGCCGGCGAGCCAGACCGGCGTCCACCACAATGCCGACGCCTTCGACGGTCACGCTGGTCTCGGCGAGATCGGTCGAGAGCACGACACGCCGAAGCGACCCCGATCGCAGGACCCGATCCTGTTCCGCGGCGGAGAGACCTCCATGTAACGGAATGACTTGAACGCCGGTGACGTCACCTAGCGCGCTCGCCACCGCCCGGATCNNCGCGAGGCGACCGGGACGCGGCGGAGTCTTCCAGCGAAGCGCGACCGGGTACGTCCGGCCGCGACTGGAGATGACAGGCACTCCTCCCAACAGGGCCGCGAGCGATTCGACGTCAAGCGTCGCGGACATGACCAGCACCCGTAGCTCCGGGCGCAGTCCGCTCCGCGCATCCAGTGTGAGCGCCAGGCCCAAATCGGCCTCCAGGCGCCGCTCGTGGAACTCGTCGAAGATCACCATCGCCACCCCCGGCAGATCCGGCTCGTGCTGCAGTCGACGGGTGAGGATGCCGTCGGTGACCACCTCGATCCGCGTCGACCGGCTAACTTGCCGGTCATCTCGAGTCACGTACCCGACCGTCGCGCCGACCTCTTCGCCGAGCAGATTCGCCATCCGAGCCGCCGCGGCGCGAGCAGCGACTCGGCGTGGTTCCATGACGACGATGCGGGCGCCGGCAAGCCAGGGCTCGTCGAGCAACCGCAGCGGTACGAGCGTCGTCTTGCCTGCGCCAGGCTCTGCCTGCAGCACAGCGACGCCGTCGCCAGCCAGCGCGGCGCGTAGCTCAGGTATGACGTCTTCGACGGGGAGCCCTGTGTGTGCCGGATGCTGTGGCTCGGCGGACACCAAAGCAGGGTACGTCCTCTTGACGCGGCGTCGGTCCCGCCTGGGACTTTGCGATCGCGCCCCGCGGGTTGCCGTCAAGCAGACGATCGGCAATCGCGCATCCTCTAAG
>PMZN01000146.1:0-329 GCA_003170375.1 Acidimicrobiaceae bacterium
CGGGCTCCGACCATCTTGTTGATCGTTGGGTTGCTTCTGATCGGTATGGCGGCGGGATTCGGCATCGGTCACGTTGCCTGGCAGTCGAGTTCGACATCCACCTCGCTTCCATCGGCAAACTCGCCCTCCTCGGGCTCGCCGAATTTCCCATTTGGCTCGGGCACATTGCCATTTGGCTCCGGAACCTCCCCATTNNGGCTCGGGCACCTTCCCGTTCGGATCGGGCTCGTCGGGATCTCGCTCGTCCGCATCCGGAGGGCCCTCGGACGCGTCGGCAATCGCCCTGCGGGTCGAGGCTGTCCTTGTGGATGTGAATACGACCCTCGGAG
>PMZN01000146.1:435-5573 GCA_003170375.1 Acidimicrobiaceae bacterium
GTCGTGGGCATCGGAAACGCAGGCGGTGTCGGCGGAACCCCTAGTGTGGCGGGCGGCTCGGTGACGGCTCTCGACCAGTCGATCACCGCCACTGAACAGGATGGCGGCAACCCGGAGAAGTTGACGGGCCTCATCGAAGTCAACGCACACATCCAGGCCGGTGACTCGGGAGGACCGCTCGTCAACACTTCGGGAAAGGTTGTCGGGATGGACACGGCGGCCTCTGTAGGGTTCTCGTTCCAGACGACGGGTACTGACGGCTACGCCATCCCAATCAACTCCGCGGTGGCGATCGCGAAGAAGATCGAGTCCGGTTACGCCTCGGCGAGCGTGCACATCGGGCCGACAGCGCTCCTCGGCGTCGAGGTGACTTCCAGTTCTTCTCCGTCCGGAGCGGTCATACACCAGGTGCTGTCGGGTTCGCCGGCTTCATCGGCGGGACTGGTCGCAGGCGATGTCATAACGTCGCTCGGTGGCAGCACGGTACATTCCGCCCCGGCGCTCACGTCGCTGATGCAGCGGTACCACCCCGGCGCCCGTGTGCAGGTGGGCTGGACCGATTCCACAGGTAGCCGGCACAGCGTGACCTTGCGGCTTGCCACTGGTCCTGCTGCCTGAGCACAGGTTCGACGTCGCGGCCGAGCGACTGGAGGACGTGCGCCCTCGACCGGCGATCGACTGTCGTCAAGCTGTCTAGGTCGCCTCGCTTCTGGGTGGCCCGACGTCTGACGCCAGAAGCGGCCCGGCTGGCACCGGCTCGTGAACGCGGTCGGTTCCCGGTTCAGAACCACGTCCCGTTTCCGGAGAGCCAAGGGGCTTTCGGCCGGACTTTGGTCGGCGCCGTCGACGTGGCGCGAACACCAGAAGAACCAGCGCGAGCAGACCCGCCCCGCTGGCAATGACCCCAACCTTCGCGAGCTTCGCAGTGTAGACCCAGGTCACGACGAACCTGCCAGCTGGGATCGAGATCGCCTGGAGCATCCCGAGCGGCCTCACCCGCACGGTCACCGTCGAGCCCCCACCGACCGGAGTGAGCCGAGCGATCCAGCCCTTGTCGTAGGTCTCGCTTCGGACCAGCACCGCCGGGCTCGGCGTCGAGACGACCGTCTCCGGGTTCTGCCATGCCTCGACGGATCGGGTCCCTGAGTGCGCGAGCGGGAGCTCGCGAGCAAGCGGTGTCGTGGAGCCGGCCGGCTCGATCCAGGAGGCTCCCCGCGCGAGTGTGTTGGTGAACACGGGCAGCCCGCCGATCTCGGTCTGGTACTGCCACCGCGGCGGTTCGAGCACACCTTGGAGGACCTGGTTGAGGACGAGACGATGCGTCGGAGGACCTGAATTGACCGCCGTCGGGTGCACCGTGGTCACTGCGACGGCACCGACAACGACCGAGGTGCTGCTCGGAGCCCTGACCTGGATCCCGTACGCGACCTGCCCTTTCAAGGGGACTTGGACTTGTGAGCCCGAGACCGTCATGCGACGGTCGCGAACCATCTGGGCGCCGGCGTTGAGGATGCCGACCGAGACAGTGCGGGGAACTCCATTGTTGTGCGGCAGGAGCACGACGGTCACAGAGTCGAGCGCAATTGGACCGGGCAGCATCCAGGTGGACGAGCGTCCTGGGGAGAGAAGGAACGGCGGAAGGGGAGGTAGTGGTTTCTGCGGCGCGATCGCGTCGAGCGCCTCGGCCTCCGGCTCGGTACCGGGCGCCACGGGAGTTCCCTGCGCGACTGGAATCGGCCCGTTGCCCGGGATCTCCTCTACCAGGTACTCGGGAAGTGTCACCAGCTCCTTCAGGTTCAATATGTCGAGATTCGAATGGGTGAGCGCTACCGGCTGCAGGTTCTCGACGTCATGGGCCCCGGTGGCGAGTTGGTAGCTACTGGCGACGGCGGAGGAGTAGCCCTGGACGCTCTGGAGTTGATGCAGGATGCCGAGGCTGAAAGGGCCGAGCGCGAGGATTGTCCCGCGGAGCCCGGACGGCAAGCTCTGGGCGGGATTGAAGATCGCATAGCGGCCCTGGGCCCCGAGCAGCTTCGCGAGGGCGACGACCGGGGCGTTCTTCTTCGCAATGGTGGCTTTGGCGGGGAATGTGTAAGACCCGTTGGAGACGCACATCAACACATCGGCGATCACGACGATGGTCACAAGTCGCCGGCGACCGCGAGAGCTGAGGCGTGGCGCACCGAAGAGCAGGAGGGCAGCGCCGGCCGAGATGACCAGCACGGCTGCGAAGTACGGGCTCAGATGCACGGCGAGCCCCGCGTGGTAACCGGAGACGCCGAAGCCGCGCTGGATCGACCGACCCAGCACGTACGCGGCGAGAACGAGGAGTGCCACGATGCCGACCGGCACGAGGCCGGCCAGGCGTTCGTTGAAGGAGAGCCCCGAGTCGGCGTCGGCTGCCGGATCTGGCAACGCGCCTGGTGCAGCGGCACGAGGCCTCAGCACGTCGACGAACACAGCGAGCAGCACTGCGAGCGCGATGTCCACGATCACGGCATTGCGGTTCTGGAGGCGCTGGCCCCCGTAAAGCGGAATATCCACCAGAACGTGGCCAAGGGGCGTGTTGGCGCCAGCCGAGAGCAGGATGCCCTCGATGATCAACGCGTACCAGACCCCGAGAGGCTTCTCGCCCGTGCGCCGGCGCATCGCGCGCCTGAAGAGAGCAAAGGCCGCGACAAGTGGCACGATGCCGACCGCATAGCTCAGCTCGGGGAGGTTGTAAGAGCCCAGATAGCCCGGAAGGCCGAAGGTGCCGTTACCGCCGACCAGGAATGGTACGAAAAACAGCTCCAGGTCGTGCCACGACAACGATCCTGCCGCGAAGCGGGTGAAGGTGACGGCCGCGCGTTCGGATTCGTGCAGGAAGCTGAGGCCTGGTAGCCACTGGGCCGCGGAGAGGACCACGGCGAGAAGAGCGGCCAACACGATGCCGACAGTGGCGACAGTGACACGCCGGCCCGTGCGCCAAGCTCGCCAGCAGACGGCAACGAAGTACGTGACCACTACGAAGGCGATGCTGGACGCGGCGCGAGGGTCACCGGCAAGCACTACAAGCCCACCGCAGCCACCCAACAGCGCAATCCAGCGCCGAGCCTCTCGCGGCTCGGGGGATGTTCCGAGCTCATGGACCGCGAGCAGCATCCAAGGAGTGAAGCTCATGCCCGTGACAAGGCCGAGGTGTACGGCTTGGCCGCTCATGAAACCGGTGTAAGTGAACGTCAACGCGCCCAGTAGGGCCGCGAGCGGAGAGCAACCGAGCCGGCGCAGGAACACGTGCATCCCGGCGCCGCAGATCACCGACACTGCAGCGACATTGATCGTCCATGCCGCGCCGGCGGGCAGGATGGCGAAGAGCCACGTACCCGGGTAAAGGGCTCCCGCGTTCCATCCTGCGAGCAGCGGCGTTCCGCTCCAGATGTACGGGTCCCACAACGGCAGCCGACCGTGGCGCAACAGCTCACCCGCCAGCACTCTCAGCGGGTAGTTCTGCGTCAAGTTGTCCGCGGTGCCGCTCCCGGGAAACAGGGGTCTTCCCGCCAGCGCGGGTGGGACACCCATCAACACAGGTATCGCGATGAAGAGCGCGATCGCCCACTTGTCGGCTCGCGCGACAAGTGACCAGCGCCGGGGAATCGCCCCGGGAGCATTGATTCCTGCCCGGTCTCGCGGACCGAGAGTCACAGTTGAAGGGGAGTGCACCATGGGTTCCGCTGAACCATAGACGCGGCCACCGGTGCTGAGGCCAATTGTCGTGAGCAGTCACCACCCGCAGGCGAGGGTGCCAACTGGCCCAGGTGAGGTGGCCAGCTGCCTCCGGCGAGGTTGCCCAAACCGTTATCCTTCTGCACCAGCGCATCGGTGCAACGCGTGGGTGCGCGGGTGGCGGCGAAGCCGAGGGCTCGGCTCAGAGGGAACGACGTGCCAATGCGGCCTTCGGGCGATATGCAGGCGGTGCGGAGACCGGTTGCCTTGGTCGCGCTCGCTATCGGCGCCTACGTGGTTCTCGCCGTCATGGCGTACTGGCCGGTCATGCCCCTGGACGCGAGCAAGCTGCCGCACCCCCTCGGAGCGGGCGCTGGGGACCCGGCGCAGATGTCGTGGTTTCTTGCGTGGACGCCGTTCGCGCTCGGGCACGGTCTGAACCCTTTCTTCACTAACTACATCGATTTTCCCCTTGGCGTGAACCTCGCCTCGAACACGTCGGTCCCTTTGCTGGGCCTCCTTGCGGCGCCCGTCACGTTCGCGCTCGGCCCGGTCGCGTCGTTCAACCTTCTGATGCGCGTCGCGCTCGCGAGCTCAGCCACCTCGATGTTCCTTGTCTCGCGAAGATGGGTGAAGTGGTGGCCTGCCGCGTTTTCGGCAGGCCTGCTGTATGGGTTCGGGTCGTACATGACATTCGAGGGCTCCGTCCATCTGGACCTCGCATTCATGGCGATTCCTCCGCTCTTGCTCTGGTGCTTCGACGAGCTGTTCGTGACCCGGAGAAGGCCGCCGATCAAGGTTGGCATCCTGCTCGGACTGTTGAGCGCCGCGCAGCTCCTGATCGACCCGGAGATTCTGGCGTACTGCGCCATAATGGCTGCGATCGGCCTGATCTTCCTCGCGCTCGCGCACAGCCACGAGGTGGCTGCCCGCATCCGCTTGGCGGCGCCCGGGCTGCTCACGGCATGCGCCTGCTTCGCGGTGGTGGCCGGCTATCCGATCGGGTACTTCCTCGCTGGCCCCCGGCGGATCCCTCACGGCATTCAGCCGGCCGGGGTGATCGCAGCGTTCCGCGTCGATCTTCTCAGACCGGTCCTGCGATCATCGCCACAGCTGACCAACCCGTCCGGCTACCTAGGCGTTACGTTGCTTGTCGGCCTCGTCGTACTGGCTGTGCTGTGGCGGAGGCTCGGGATGATCCGGTTCGCGGTCGCGTGCGCGTGTGCTGCGTTCCTGCTTTCTCTCGGTCCACGTCTCACCGTCGACGGGCACAGCTTTGGGATCTGGCTCCCCGAGGCGCTCTTCGAGCATGTCCCGGTTCTCGTCGACCTCGAGCCGGTCAGGATCTCGGGCATCGAGATGCTCTTCCTCGCGGTCATCCTGGCGGTCGGCCTCGACCGCACGAGGAGCTGGATACTCGAGCACGCTCGGAC
>PMZN01000023.1 GCA_003170375.1 Acidimicrobiaceae bacterium
GTCACCCCGTAGATGATCGCTCCGGCCTTGAGAGCTTCGACGACGACCTGTCGAGCAGCATCGACCCTCCGGAGGACATCGTCGCTCAGCGTCGCGCCTGCGCCCCTCGCGATCTCGACGACATCTTCGATCCGGAGCGAGCCGCCTAATCCCACCGATGCAGACGCGATCACCAGCCGAGTATTACATCGGACGAGGTCTGTGGCTTGTGCGATTCGCTTCCGAGCCTCATCGGTCACGACCGTTATGCTCCGGAGGGTGGCGGACCCGAGGATCCCCGAGGAGCTTTTCACTGCCCGGCTGCTGCTCCGCAGATGGCGTTCTTCGGACCTCGACGCGTTGGCGGAGATATTCGCGAGGCGTGAGGTTTGGGAATTTCCGTTTGGCAGGGGCCTGACGCGCGAGGAGACCGAACACCGGCTGAACCGCTATCTCGAGGCATGGGAGCACGACGGCTTCGGCAAGTACGCCGTTGAAATGCGTGGAACCGGGTCGCTCATCGGTTACGTGGGCCTGGAACTGGTGACCTGGTTCCACGAGATCGAAGGTGAGGTCGAGATCGGCTGGCGTGTCGATCCCGGGTACTGGGGCGACGGTTATGCCACCGAGGCATCGCTCGCGAGCCTTCAGGTCGGCTTCGATCACCTTAGGCTGGATCGCATCGTCGCGGTCGTCGAGCCGGCCAACGTGGCGTCTTCGCGGCTCGCCGAGCGGATCGGGCTGCGTGCAGTTCGCGAAACGGTGGAACCGAGGTTCGACAAAGTGCTCGAAGTCCGCGTAGTCGAACGCGAGGGCTTCGAAGAGCTGATCCGCTGGAGGACCGCCGTCGCGGACGATCCGTGCTCAGCGAGGGGCTCGAGCACGAGGACCCGGGCCCGGTAGTGTTCCCGCACAACTTTCCCCAGGGATCCGGCGTGTGATCAAGTACCTCGGCTCGAAACGACGCCTCGTCCAGACGATCTCCTCTCTCGCATCCGGTTGTGGCGCTTCGACCGCCGCCGACCTGTTCACGGGCACCACCCGCGTGGCCCAGGAGCTGAAGCGCCAGGGGGCGTTCGTCACCGCAGTCGACACTGCCACCTACTCCGAGGTGCTCGCTCAGTGCTACGTCTGCGCCGACGCAACAGCGGTGGACCATGCCGAGCTCGCAGAGGCGATCGCCGAGCTCAATGCGCTCCCGGGCCGCAGGGGCTACTTCACCGAGGTCTTCTGCGAGAAGTCTCGCTACTTGCGACCCGAGAACGGCGAGCGCGTCGATGCCATACGTGACGCCATCGAGGAGCGTCACCGGGCGAGCTGGCTGTACCCGGTCGTGCTCACGAGCTTGCTCGAGGCAGCCGACCGTGTGGACTCGACGACGGGCTTGCAGATGGCCTACCTCAAGCAGTGGGCACCGAGGTCGTTCCTCCCGCTCTCGCTCAGAGTCCCCGAGCTGCTTGCCGGGCCGGGTCGCTCCATCCGTGCTGACGCTCGGGAGGCCGTGGCGTCGATCGGTCCGGTCGATTTCGCGTATCTCGACCCTCCTTACAACCAGCACCGCTACTTCACCAACTACCACGTCTGGGAGACCCTCATCCGCTGGGACGCGCCCGACCACTACGGGGTTGCGTGCAAGCGGGCCGACTCGAGGAGCGCCGCCACCCGCAGTGTTTTCAATTCGAAGCAGACAATGCCCGCTGCCCTCGCCGAGATCGTCAGCAGAATCGAAGCGACCGTTGTTGTCGTGTCGTGCAATGACGAGTCCTGGCTTGGCCGCGACGACCTGCTCGAGATGTGTGCCGGGCGCGGGCACGTCGAGCTCCTCGAGTTCGACTCGAAACGGTACGTGGGCGCGCAGATCGGTATCCATGACCTAACGGGCCAGAAGGTGGGCCGGGTCTCGCACTTGCGCAACGTCGAGCGGCTCGCGGTCTGCGGCTCGCGGGCGGAGGTTCTCGGCGCGATCGATGCCTGGCACCAGCAGGTGCAGGCCTCCGATGAGACCCGGTCGTTCGCTGGATCTCCGAGTCGTCCGGTTCCATTGGGACCGAGGACGTTAGGCTCGGCGGGCGGTGAGACGCTGAGGTGAGGTCACGATGACGACTTCGACCGTGGTGCTGGCCCTCGCGGTGTTCGGCGCCAGCGCCGTCGAAATGGTCGAGGCGCTGACGATCGTCGCCGCGGCAGGTGTGACCCGGGGATGGCGCTCGGCGCTCGAGGGAACCGTCGCTGCCGCTCTCGTGCTTGCCGCGCTGGTCATCGCTGTCGGCGTCCCGCTCGCCCGACTTGTTCCGATCAACGTCCTGCGCGTGGTCATCGGCGCCCTCCTGCTCGTGTTGGGCCTCGACTGGCTACGCAAGGCCGTGCTGAGGGCGAGCGGTCACAAGGCGCTGCACGACGAGGACGCGATCTACGCGAGGACTGTTGCGGACCTCTCGGACGGAGGCACGGTCGCAAGCCGAAGCGCCACGGCCGGGTCATGGAGGCACGGACGTCGAGACGCCACCGGTTTCACGGTCGCTTTCAAGGGCGTTTTCCTCGAGGGCATGGAGGTCGTGCTCATCGTGATCACCCTCGGGGCGAGCTCGGGTCATCTCGCGCTCGCGGCGGGTGCGGCCGCCGTCGCCGCGGTCGTGGTCTGCGCCGTCGGGTATCTCGTTGCGCGCCAGCTTTCGGAAGTCCCGGAGAACGCGATGAAGCTGGCCGTGGGCATCATGTTGACGAGCTTCGGCGTCTTCTGGGTTGGCGAGGGATCCGGGCTCCACTGGCCCGGCAGTGACCTCATGATCCTCGTGCTCGTCGGGGTGTTCACCGCGACTGCCGCTGTCCTCTCGCTTGTGATGCGGAGGATCGCGCCTGCCCGGCAGGCGGCGGCAGCACACACCGGTCCTTCCTGATGACCTCGGTCATCCGGGCGCTGGGTGCGTTCGGTAAGTTCTGGAAGGGCTTCCTGATCGGAGACGCGCCTGAGCTGTTCGTCGGGACGCTCGTCTTCGTCGGTGCCGCGCTGGCCCTGCACCACCACGGTCATGTGGCGGTCGTCGTGCTGCCGCTGATCGTCATCGTGTTTCTCGGCGGCAGCGTCTTCCGAGGTCGGGCCAAGTCCTGAGCCTGTTGCCCGGAGCCGGGGCGACCAGCCTTCCGGTAGCGTCCCCATGTGACCGAACCGAGTGTCGGCGAGCTGTTGCGACGGGTGGTGGCGACTCTTCCGGCCGGCGAGGTGCGCGCGGGCCAGGTCGAGATGGCCGAGGCGGTGGCAAAGGCGCTCGGCGCCGGCAGCCACATCGCCGTGGCCGCCGGGACCGGCACCGGCAAGTCTCTCGCCTATCTCGTGCCGGCCGTCAGCTCCCACAAGCGCGTCGTCGTCGCGACGGCGACCAAGGCCTTGCAGGACCAGCTCGCGAACAAGGATCTCCCGCTCGTGGCCCGGGGCCTGGGCCACCCCGTGAAATGGGCGGTGCTCAAAGGGCGGTCGAACTATCTCTGCCGGCAGCGTCTCTATGAGATCGAGCGCTTTGGTGACCAGCAGCGCCTTGACGCGCCGTTCGACGCGGTGCCCGATGTGCCGCCGGAGGCGGGGGCGTTCGACGCCGAGCCGCCCGTCGCTGGGCACGGCGCCCGGCCGAGCAGCTCCGTCCGAGCGNNAGCGGGGACCGGGCTGAGCTCGAGTTCGAGCCCTCGATCCCGGCGTGGTCGAGCGTGAGTGTCACCGCCGACGAATGTCCCGGTGCTCGTCGCTGTCCGTCGGGTAGCGAGTGCTTCGCGGAGGCGGCTCGTGCGAGAGCGGCCGCCGCGGACGTCGTCATCGTGAACCTTCATCTTCTCGGCGCTGATCTGCGTTGCGGGGGAGAGGTGCTACCTGAGCATGAAGCGCTCGTCATCGACGANNGCGCTCGCTTCGGCAGCACGGGGAGCGCTGGTCGCGGCGGGCCGACGGGCGCAGCGAGGAGATGACACGGCACCGGCCCGAGCGGTCGAGGCGGTCCTAGGCGCGGCGGCCCGTTTCGAGGAGTTGCTTGCCGACGGCGAGGACCATCGGTTGCCTCCTGGTCTGGGCGGCGAGATCGGCGAGCACGTGACGCTCATGGTCGATCGGCTCGAACGGCTGGGCGTGGAGCTGCGACGTGCCTCGGACGCCTCTGATGGACCGGGTGGCGGACCAGGGGGCGCAGGCACCGGCCCGGGTGGTGGTGACGCGGCCCAGCGCTGTCTGAGGGCCCTCCTAGGAGTCGACCGCTGCCGTGAGGAGCTGGCTGCATGCATCTCGGCCGGCAATGACGAGGTGGTCTGGGTCACCGGTGGGATCAGGCCGGCAATGCACTCGGCGCCTCTCGACGTTAGCGAGACCATGTCCGCTCAGGTGTTCTCGGCAATGCCAGTCGTTCTGACGAGCGCGACATTGCCGCGCGGGCTCGCCGCCAGGATGGGCGCGCCCTCCCACTCCACAGCCGAGCTCGACGTCGGCAGCCCGTTTGCCTACAAGGCGCAAGGGCTCTTGTACTGCGCGGTGTCGCTCCCTGATCGCCGTCGTCCCGAAGCCGAGGCGGCGATCCACGACGAGATCGAGGCGCTAGTTCTCGCGGCAGGTGGCCGGACCCTCGCTTTGTTCACCAGTCGACGCGCCATGACAGCCGCCGCCGAAGTGCTCGCAGGTAGGCTCCCGTGGCCCGTGCTCGTGCAAGGAGAGCTTCCGAAGGCGGTGCTGCTCGAAGCACTCAGCTCCCAGGCGGCTGCGTGCCTTTTCGCGACGATGAGCTTCTGGCAGGGTGTCGACGTCCCGGGGCCGGCACTCGCGCTCGTCGTCATCGACCGGATCCCGTTTCCTCGACCGGCTGATCCCTTGATGGCTGCCCGTCGGGAGGCGGCCGGCCGGGCAGGGTTCCAGCAGGTCGACCTCCCGCGGGCCGCGACGTTGCTCGCCCAGGGCGCCGGGCGCCTGATCAGGACCGCCACCGACCGGGGAGTGGTCGCCGTCCTCGATCCACGTCTCGCGAAGGCCTCTTACGGGCCGACGCTGGTCAAGGCGCTGCCTCCGATGCGACGGACCAGGGACCGGGCGGAGGCAGAAGCCTTTCTCCGCGGGATCCACGCCGAGGCCACCGGCGCGCTGCCGTCGTCTTAGGCCGGTCAGCACGGCGAAGCCGGCGGCCGTCGCGATCGAGAGCCGCTTCTCGCTTGCGGAGCATCGTGACCGGCAGCCGTAGACTGCTCAGTCACCTATGGAGCCTCCAATCGAACCACGCCAAGACGCAAAAGAGCTTGCCACCCACGCCTTCTCGCTCAGTTCTTCGCCGGAACTGGCCAGCTCGATTGTCTGCGGAGGTTGTGGCACGGTCATCGACGCCTCGGAGCCCTATCCCTTCCGTTGCCCGCGCAGCGGTGACGACGGGGACCACGTTCTGCGCCGGGTGCTCGATGTCAGCCGACTGGCCTTTCCACTTGAGGTCTCGGAGCCGAACCCGTTCGTCCGCTGGCGCGGTCTCTTTCACTCTTATCACCTCGCCACCGCCCACGGCATGAGCGACCAGGCCTACGCCGATCTCGTGCGCGATCTCGACAGCGAGGTGGCGAGGGTGGACGGGCACGGCTTTGTCGTGACGCCGTTCACAGCCGCCCCGGCGCTGGCCGACCCTCTCGAGACGCGCGCCTCGATCTGGGTGAAGGACGAGACGGGCAACGTCGCCGGCTCACACAAGGCCCGGCACATGTTCGGGCTCCTCGTCCATCTCGAGGTCGTCCGGTTGCTGGGCATGACCGATGGCCCGATCCCTCCGCTTGCGATCGCCAGCTGCGGTAACGCAGCCCTGGCAGCGGCCGTCGTCGCGGCCGCCGGGCGCAGGCGGCTTCTGGTGTTCGTCCCGACGGACGCCGAGGCTAAGGTGCTCGACCGGTTGCGGGTGCTCGGAGCCGAGATCACTGTGTGCCCGCGCGAGGCCGGCGTCGCCGGCGACCCGACTTATCACCGCCTCCAGGCGGCGATCGCCGATGGTGCTCTGCCTTTCACGTGCCAGGGGAACGAGAACGGGCTGGCGATAGAAGGCGGCGAAACTCTCGGCTACGAGATGGCTGCCGCCCTGGCCGGGCAAGGACGTCTCGATCACGTCGTGATCCAGGTCGGTGGCGGCGCGCTCGCAAGTGCCGTGGCACAAGGGTTGTCCGAGTCGGCGGCCTTAGGCGTGCTGCCGGGCATGCCTCGGGTGCACACGGTGCAGACGGCCGGCGCGTGGCCGCTCGCTCGGGCATTCGAGCTGGTTGCCGGTCGCCTGCCGGCCAAGCCGGGACCTGAAGAGGTCCACGCGGCCATACGGTACGCCGCCGCGCACCGATCAGAGTTCATGTGGCCGTGGGAGACCGTGCCTCACAGCCTGGCCCATGGCATCCTCGACGACGAGACCTACGACTGGGTCGCGGTCGTCGAAGCGATGCTCATGACCGGCGGGCAACCGCTCGTGGTGAACGAGGGCGAGATCGCGCAAGCCAATGGCATCGGTGTCGAGGCCACCGGCATAGAGGTGGATCCAACCGGCTCGGCGGGGCTGGCAGGTCTGGCCCAGCTCTGCCGTCGAGGCCTGATCGGCCCGGACGAGCACGCAGCCGTGTTGTTCACCGGAGCTCGTCGCTAGCTCGAACCGGTCGTCAATAGCCGAGGCGTTCGATCACGTCCGGGTGGCGTTGCCAGCCCTTCTCGACCTTCACGAAGAGCTCGAGGTAGGCGCCGGGCTCGAGCTGCTGGCGCACGGCAGTGCCCGCCGCTTTCAGCACTCGACCGCGTTTCCCGATGACGATGCCCTTTTGTGATTCGCGCTCTACGAGGATCTCGCAACGGATCCTCGGCCATTCCCATTCGGTCACCCGGCACGCGATCGAATGTGGGAGCTCTTCCTCGGCATTCCGCAGCAGCTGTTCGCGTACGAGCTCCGCGACATAGAAGGCCTCAGGGACGTCGCTCACCATGCCCGCAGGGAAGTAGCGCGGCCCCTCGGGCATCCGGGCGGCCAGGTACTCGACGAGCGCGGGAACGCCCTCACCGGACTTCGCCGAGACGGGGAAGTACTCGGCGCCGGTGAGCCCGAGCTCGGATGCGGCGAACGCCAAGTGCTTGAGCACCTTGGCGTCGTCCACGCGGTCGATCTTGTTGAGCGCGATCACGGTGTCAGGGCGCAGTCGCTCGGCGATGTAGCGATCGCCCGAACCGATCGGCGCGCTGGCCTCGAGCAGCAGGACGCAGCAGTCGACGTCGTCGAACGTCGAGGCCGCCGTCTGGTTGAGGCGGTCTCCGAGGGCCGTGCGCGGCCGATGCACCCCAGGGGTGTCCGTGAAGACGATCTGGCCGTCAGGCCGGTCGAGGACGCCACGGACGCGGGTCCGGGTGGTATGAGGCGTCGCCGCGGTGATCGCGATCTTTCTCCCGAGGATCTGGTTGAGCAGAGTCGACTTGCCGACGTTCGGCCGACCGACGAGGGCCACGAAGCCGGAACGGAAGCTTGGCTCTGCATCGGGGCCCGCGCGCCCCTCGTCTTCGGGTACCCCGGAAGTGCTCATCGACGCCCGTCGTTCACCGGCGGTTCTCGCCTTCGGCCCGCGCCGCGCCATCGCTGGGCTCGGAGGGTTCCGGACGGACCTCGCGGTCGCCCCGGTCAGCTCTGTCACCTGAGCGTTCCTCCCGTTCGGCGACCCTTTGGGCGCGCTCAGTCAGCCATTCCTGGTCCGGGTTCCTGGGGCCGGAGTGCAGCGGAGGTCCGTCGAGCCGGGCGATCCGGACGCTGCCGATGCGCCGGCCCTGCAGCTTCTCGGCGACGAGGAGGTGCCCGTCCACTTCGATCGACTCGCCTTCGGAAGGAACGTGTCCGCTGATGGCCAGCACGAGCCCGCCAATGCTGTCCCAGTCCCCGGCGGGCAGGTCCGCACCCAGGAGCTCGTTCACCTCGTCCACATCCATCTTGCTCGAGACCCGAAACTGGCCGCCACCGAGGGGCACGATCAAGGGCTCGTCGACGTCGAACTCGTCGACGATCTCGCCGACGAGTTCCTCGATGAGGTCCTCGAGCGTCACGACGCCGGCTGTGCCGCCATACTCGTCGATGACGACGGCGAGATGGAACTGGCCGGCTTGCATCTCACGCATGAGCGGGGCGACACGTTTGGTCTCGGGGACGTAATTGGCCGGGCGGCAAAGCTGGCTCACCGGGCAGTGCTCCTTGCCACTGCGAGCCGCACGGATCAGGTCCTTGGTGAACGCAATCCCGATCACGTCGTCGAGACTCTGGTTGAACACTGGGATGCGGCTGTAGCCGGCCTCGATGGCCCGCTCGAGCACGGCTCCGGCCTCGACGGAATTCTCCACTGCGACAACGTCGGGCCTCGGCACCATGACCTCTCGCACGATCGTGTCACCGAACTCGATGATCGAGTGGATCAGGATCCTCTCGTCACTTTCGATGGCCTCGTCCAGGGCTGCGACGTCGGCAAACGCCAGAAGCTCCGACTCGGTGACGTCCGGCGCGGACCGAGCGGAGCGGCCGCCAGGCGTGATCAGACGCGCGAGGCCGATGAGCGCGCCGGACACGACGCGCGTCGGCGGGAACCTGACGAGCGTCGTGACGAGCGGTGCCGCCAGGAGGGCAGCGCGATCGGAATGGCGTACCGCCCATTGCTTGGGCACGGCTTCGGAGAACACGAAGATCACGACGACCTCGAACGCGGTGGCGACCGCGACGCCGATCGGGCCGAACACCTGTGCAGCTATGACGCCGACGAGCGTGGCGGCAACGAGCTGGAAGAGCAGGACGAGCAGCAGGATCGGCGCGAGGAATGCCTCGGGCTCCTCCACGAGCCGGCGCAGTGACCGTGCGCCCCTCTGGCCGGCGTCGTCGAGCGACTTGGCGCGCGCCCGCGAGGTTCGAGTGAGACCAGTCTCCGCGAGCGAGAGGATCGCCGAGCCTGCAATCAGGACGAAGACCGCCACCAGCAGGGCGCCGTCGGCGCCGGTGAAGCTTCGTGTCGAGGCCAGCATCATGGGATCGCGCCCGGTTCTCGATGGTGGGCGGCAAGCAGCTGCTGTTCGAGCGCCTCCATCATCGCCGCTTCGGTGTCCTCCTCGTGATCCATGCCGAGCAGGTGCAGGATCCCATGCACGAGCAGCAGAGCGATCTCATCCTCGTAAGCCCCTGAGTGCTGGGGTGCCTGTCGCCAGGCCACCTCCGGGCAGATGACGACGTCGCCGATGAGAAGCGGCATGTCCTCGAGCTCTGCGGGTCCGCGGCCCGGGCCGCTCGCCTCCTGGTCCGGGACATGACCAGGGCCGATCAGCTCGTCCTCGATCGGGAACGACAGCACGTCGGTGGGCCCTTTGCGACCCAAGAATCTCTCGTTGAGACCGGCGATGGCAGTCTCGTCGACGAACATGAGCGACAGCTCGGCATCGTCGCCGATGCCGCGGTCGGCGAGCACGCGCTCGGCGAGGGCCACCCAGCGGGCGAGATCGACTGGTCGATCGGTCTGCTCGTCGGCGGCGAAGACCTGGGCGCTCACTGCGGCGGCCGATTAGGCGGCGTGAGGTAGGCAGGCGATGGGGCGTTCTCGTGGGTCCCATTGCCGGTGTCGAGGCTTTCGGTGCCCTTGACGACCACGGCAGGCGCGTCCGGGCGAGCGGCGCCCGAGCCGATGTTCCGGGCCCGAGCGGAGCGGTCATATGCGGTCACGATCTCGCGCACGATGCGGTGGCGAACGACATCGGCTTGCCCGAGACGGATGAACGAGATCCCTTCGATCTCGCCGAGCAGCTCCTCGAGGTCGAGCAATCCGGAGCGGCCACCTGCGATGTCGATCTGGGTGACGTCACCGGTCACGACCACCTTTGTGCCGAAGCCGATCCGGGTCAGGAACATCTTCATCTGCTCCGGAGTCGTGTTCTGAGCTTCGTCGAGGATCACGAAGCTCCCGTTGAGCGTGCGGCCTCGCATGAAGGCGAGCGGGGCCACTTCGATCGTTCCCCGTTCGAGCAGCCGCTGGGTCCCCTCCGGCTCGAGCATGTCGTACAAAGCGTCGTAGAGCGGGCGCAGGTACGGATCGACCTTGGCCATCAGATCGCCCGGCAGGAACCCGAGCCTTTCCCCGGCCTCGACCGCCGGGCGCGTCAGGATGATGCGGGCAACCGCCTTCGCCTGGAGGGCCTGCACGGCGAGAGCCACTGCGAGGTACGACTTGCCCGTGCCCGCAGGGCCGATCCCGAACGTGATCGTGTTGGCTGTGATGGCGTCGACGTAGCGCTTCT
The DNA here is from genome assembly GCA_003170375.1 of Acidimicrobiaceae bacterium. Classification (GTDB taxonomy): domain Bacteria; phylum Actinomycetota; class Acidimicrobiia; order Acidimicrobiales; family Bog-793; genus Fen-455. The sequence goes on from PMZN01000023.1 coordinate 10,253, forward strand.
GGCCCGCGGTCTTCGGGTGCACTTTGCGGCCTCGTGCTGACCGGCCGACCTCCGCGGTGAGGACCTCCGACGGCCGCACGTCCTCCTTCACCATCTCGATGGTGTGCCCCACGTTCGTCGGATCGAGCCAGTGACCTTGTTCGAGCAGCGCAACGAGCTCTTCGAACAGGCGGCCCACTCGCTCGGCTTCGGGACCTTCGACAGTGATCTCGTTGCCGCGGACGTGGATCCGCGTGCCGTCGAACGCCTCTTCGACGGTACGCAGCAACTCGTCACGTTGGCCCAGCAGGCCCACCATGAGGTGGTTCCCGGGGACGAGGATCTTGACCTGGGTGGACGACACTTGGCTCTCGTACGAAGGGTACCAGGCACNNGCACCTCAGCAAGGCAAGGCACCTCAGCCTGGTGGCCAGCCGAGCCGGCGGCCACCGAGCACGTGGAGGTGCAGATGGGCGACGCTGTTGCCGGAGTCCGGGCCTATGTTCAGCACCAGGCGAGAGCCACGTTCGGCAAGGCCGTCGGCTCGCGCAACCCGCCGGGCGACGTCGAATATCTCCGTTAGCACCTTCCCCTGGTCAGCGGTGATGTGCGCAGCATCGACGATGTGCTCTCTCGGGACGACGAGGACATGCGTCGGCGCAACCGGGTGCAGGTCCCGGAAGGCGTAGACGAGATCGGTGGAGAGCACTTCGGTCGAGGGGATCACACCTGCCGCAATGGCACAGAAGAGGCAGTCGGCCACCGGCGTCGATTTCTAGCGACCGTCGGGCAGGACCGCATCGGGGCAGTCGCGCCCGGCGTCGTCCCGAGCTATACGGGCCGGCGCCTGGAGCCGGCACGCGACCTCGTTCGCGAGCAGCCGACCGCGAAGAGTGAGCACGGCGCGGCTGGTGTCGCGTGCCACGAGCCCCGCCAGCATCTCGTCGTCCGGCAGTGCGGTCGCGTCGACGCCTTCGCGGGTGCGCACCGCCAGCTCGAGGGATTCGAGCAGACGCTGATCGGAGTCGAGGCGTTCCTCGCCGGCGACTGCCGAATGGTTGGCAGCGATCGCCGCCAGGTAGCGCTCGGGAGTACGGATGTTCCAGAACCTGCGGCCGTCGAGATGGCTGTGGGCCGCGCAGCCCACGCCGAGGTACTCGCCCTCGTGCCAGTAGTTCTGGTTGTGACGACACTCGTGGCCGGGGCGCGACCAATTCGAGATCTCGTACCAGGGCAGGCCGGCCGCGTCGAGCACCCCATCGGCAATCTCATAGCGTCGAGCCTGGACGTCGTTGTCAGGGTGGCGATCCGGGTCGCGCCACAACGTCGTGCCGGGCTCTGCCTGGAGGGCGTAGGCACTCACGTGCGGGGGCGGCGGGTCGAGACCGAGCACTCCCGCGAGCGTTGCCACCCAGTCGTCATCGGTCTCCCCTCTGGCGCCGTAGATGAGATCGACGCTGAAGGAGCTGAAACCGACCTCGCCTATCGCAGCAACCGCCCGTGGCACCGTCTCGGGGCTGTGCCTGCGGCCGAGGCTGGCGAGAACATGTGGCGCGAGCGACTGCACCCCGAGCGAAATGCGGGTCACGCCCGCCGCAGCGTAGGTACGCAGGAGCCCGACGGTGACGTCCTCCGGATTGCACTCGACGGTCACCTCGGCTCCCTCTTGGCGGTGGACGGCCCCGAGCAACCGGGCGAGCTCGCTTCCGGGGAGCTGAGAGGGAGTTCCACCGCCGACGAAGATCGTGGCCGCGGGGCCGAGGCCTTCGTCGTAGGCACGATGAAGCTGGGTCAGGCACGCGTCGATGTAGGCCTCCGAGAGGTGGTTCAGACCCGCCCACGTGGCGAAGGCGCAGTAGTCACAGCGGCGTGCGCAGAACGGTACGTGCAGGTACACGCCGAGCGCGTGCCCGGCACCGGCGCTGGGCTCACCCACGAAGCAAGCCGAGCTCTTCCAGCCGTTTCAGGAGGGTCGTGAGATTCTGGCCGAGCATCGAGGCCATGACTCGCAGGTCCTCGGACCGGATCGTGAGGACCTCGCCGTTGAAGTCCTGGCGCTGGACCTGTACCGAAGCGAGGAAGCGCCGGAGCAGCTCACGTTCTGGGCCCTGCACCTCCGAGAGGCGCAGCAGGTCGACGGCGATCTTGAATGGCTTGCCCGGGGTTTCCGGATTCTCGCCATTGCTGTGGAAAGCCACGCCACGACCGGCGCTGGGAGGCTCCGCCGCATCAGGCGGGAGCAACTGGTCCACGGGCACTCGATACAGCCTCGCCAGCCGCTGAAGCCGCGGCACCGAGATCGTGCGCTCTCCTCGTTCGTAGGCGCCAAGGACCGACGCCTTGAACTCGAGTCTCGAGGCCTTCTCGACCGCTTGGAGGGAAAGGCGTTTCTGGCGTCTCACAGTGCGCAGCCGAGCACCCACGGCGACCGCGTATTCGGGGTCGACTCCTTCTTGGTTTGAGGGCATTCCCGTCACTCTCCGGTCGGTGTCGACGCGCTCTTGCGCTCGGACACCGTCAACCCGAAATGAGCTCCGCTTAGGCTGTGCCAGAACGCCGGGCCCTTGCAGGTAACCACCGAGCCAGGACCCACCCCTTAAGTGTTGCTCGTGATGGCGTCATCCTGCAAGGAAGCTCGGATCGCCAGGTCCGCGGCCGGGCGCCGGAAGCCCTCGCGGTGGTGGTAAGAGGGCCATGGCTCGCAGCGCCGTCAAGAGGGCGCCTGCGGCGAGCGCGGCAGTCTCTACGCGCAAAACGCCATCTCCTAGTGCGACTTTGTTGCCGACCAGCGCCAGTTCCCGTTCGGACCAGCCACCTTCCGGACCGACCAGCACGACGGGAGTCGCGAGCGAGATCGGACTGCCGCCAGGCTCGGCCAGCGCGATCTCCGATGCCGGGGTGCGTCCGAGGACGGCGTCGACGGTCTGGCTGGTGCCGATCTCCGGGAGGAATGGCCGGCGGGACTGCATCGCCGCCTCCCGGACGATCTTGCGGAGCCGGCCTTCGCGGCGGTCGGCCCCGTCCCGGTCGGGACGCACTACCGTCCGGTCTGCCACAAGCGGCGTCATGAGGTCCAGGCCGAGCTCGACCAGCTTGGCGACCGCCCATTCGGTCCGCTCCGCCTTGGCCCACGAGAAGCCGACCTCGAGCTTGGGCAACGGGCGCTTCATGAGGTGGACTGGGCCGGCAAATTCGAGCCCGAACCGGCTGGCCTTGGCAGTGCGTGTCCCCAACCGCCCGCGGGGCGGCGCTGCCAGGGAAGTGAACGCGCAGATCCTCCATTTGCCGGCCCCGTCAGCCGCGGCGACCGCCTCGCCTGGCTTCAAGCGCAGGACTTCGCCGAGGTGGTGAGCGTCGTCGTCGCAGAGGTCGAGGGAGTCCAGATCCTCGACGAAGACCAGCGCCGCGGCGCCTCGGAGCTCCGCGTCGGGGGCGCAGGCGACCACGCTCAGCCGAAAGCGGAGCGGAGCCGGGACAACAGGCCCGGGTCCGGCGGCTGGACCTGCTCACCGCGGAGGGCCGCGAGCTTTCTCAGCAGCTCGTCCTCCTCCTTCGACAGCTTGAGAGGTGTGTCGACGAACGCACTGACCAGAAGGTCACCGCGTCGCCCACCGCGAAGGCGCGGGACACCGTGGCCGGCGATCTTGAGGACGCGGCCGGTCTGTACCCCCGCCGGGACCGTCAGGAGATATGGCCCGTCGAGTGTGTCCAGCTCGACCTCTGTGCCGAGCGCGGCTTGGGCGACCGACAGGTGCAGTGTCGTGACCAGGTCGGTGCCCGACCGTTCGAAGCGGCTGTCCGCTTCGACGCGGAGGTGCACGTATAGATCCCCGGATGCCCCGCCGCGCAATGCTGCTGCACCTGCGCCCGCGATGCGCAAGGTCGCGCCGTCGTCGACGCCCGCAGGTATCTCGACGGTGAGGGTCCGGTCGTCCAATCTCCTGCCTTCGCCACGACAGTCGGGGCAGGGAGAGGTCACGACCTTTCCCAGGCCGTTGCAGCGCCCGCACGGCGTCGCCGTCATCATCTGCCCGAGGATCGACTGGCGCACGCGTTGGATCTGGCCCGAGCCACGGCAGTCCGGGCAGGTGCTCGCGCTCGTTCCTGCGCGGGCGCCGCTGCCTTCACAACTCGTGCAAGGCACGGGTGCCTTGAGGTTCACGTCACGACGGGTCCCGAAGACAGCCTCTGCGAGTCCGATCTGCAGCACGATCTCGGCGTCGGCGCCCTGACGGCGTGCTCCTCGTTGTCCAGTCGCCCCGAAGCCTTGATTGAAGAAGACGTCGAACAAGTCCCCGAGGCCGCCGCCGAAGCCGAAGGTGTCCCCGGGACTCGCTCCGGCGCCCGTTCCCCTCACGGCTTCGGGCCCGAACATGTCGTATCGCCGGCGGCGCTCAGGATCGCGCAAGGTCTCGTAGGCGACGGTGACCTGCTTGAAGCGGGCCTCGGACTCCGCGTCTCCAGGGTTCGCGTCTGGGTGCAGCTCACGGGCGAGGCGGCGGTACGCCCGCTTGAGCTCGTCCTCAGACGCGGAGCGCGGGACACCTAGCAGCTCGTAGAAGTCCTGGGTCATCGACACCGCTAACCCCCGCGGAGCTCTCGCGTGAGCCGCTCGCCTACGACTGCGACCGCGGCGAGAGCGTGCTCATAGTCCATCCGGGTCGGCCCGAGCACGCCGATTGTCCCGAGAGCGACACCGTCCGACTCGTAGGGCGCGACGACGAGCGAGCACTCGGCAAGGGACTCGATGCCGGCGTGCTCTGAACCGATCGAGACCGACTGTCCGTGGGCGAGCACATCTCGCAGCAACGTCACGACGACGTAGGACTGCTCGAGGATCCCGAGCACGGCGCGGACCTGGTCGATCGCATCGAAACGTTCGGCCATGAACGCGGCGCCGCCGACGAAGACCTGGTCGTCGTTTCCAGTCGCCCTCCCGTCTTCGAGGGCACCCACGCAGACCATCACCAGGTCGTCGGCGTCGGAATCGCCAGTTGGCATCTCAGGAGGGACAAGCCCGAGCGAGCTACCGGAAAGGCGTTGCTGCAACGCGATGCTGGCCGCCGACAACACGGCGTCGGGGACATCCTCGCGGATCGCAATCGTGCGCTTTTCCACGACGCCGTTCGAGAGAACTGCCACTGCCATCGCTGTGTGCGCCGAGAGCCTTGCGATCAAGGCTGAGCGGACTACCAGTGCCTGATGGGCCGGGCTCACGACGACTCCGGCGCAGTCGGTGAGTTGGGCGAGCAAGCGGGAGGTGTCCTGGAGCACGCGCTCCAGCTCGCCATGAGCCTTCGAGAAGAAGACCTGTACCTGCTCGTGCTCGGCACGTGCGAGCGGCTGCGGGTTGCCGAGGTGATCGACGAAGAACCGGTAGCCCTTGTCCGTTGGGATGCGCCCGGCGCTGGTATGCGGATGGGTCAGGTACCCCTCCCGCTCGAGCGCCGCCATGTCGGCCCTGACCGTTGCCGGTGAGACCTCGATGACGGGATCGCGTGCGACCTGCGATGATCCCACCGGCTGAGCTGTCTCGACGTAGCCGGTCACCACGGACTTCAAGATCGCCGCCTTGCGGTCGTCGAGCTGGTCGTGATCATTGCGCGTAGGCATCTCAAGGGCTCCTCATGCGGGATTCTACTTGGGGCATCCTGATGCGACGGCAACGGCGCCTCGCGGTTCCTCAGATGCGGCCGGTTCCGGTGACCGAGCCGCACGCCGAGTCGCACCGGCAGGTCATTCCTCCAGCGTCAGCGCACTGATGAAAGCCTCCTGGGGGATCTCGACGCGCCCGATGGACTTCATCCGCTTCTTGCCCTCCTTCTGCTTCTCGAGGAGCTTGCGCTTTCGCGTGATGTCGCCGCCGTAGCACTTGGCGAGGACGTCCTTGCGCTTGGCCTTCACAGTCTCCCGGGCGACGATGCGTCCTCCGATCGCCGCCTGGATGGACACGTCGAAGAGCTGCCGGGGGATGAGCTCGCGCAGCTTGGCGGTCATCTTGCGCCCGTAGTCGTCGGCCTTCGAGCGGTGCACGATCGTAGAGAAGGCGTCGACAGGCTGGCCTGCGAGAAGAACATCGACCTTGACGAGGTTGTCGGTCTGGGTCCCAGCCGGCTCGTAGTCGAGGCTCGCGTAACCCTTGGTCCGGCTCTTGAGCACGTCGAAGAAGTCGAGCACGACCTCCGCGAGAGGCAGCTCGTAGATGAGCTCGACGCGGTCGGATGAGAGGTAGTCCATCTTCTGCATCCGGCCTCGGCGCGTCTGGCAGAGGTCCATGATCGTCCCGGTGTACTCGGCAGGGCCGATGATCGTGAGCTTCAGCAGCGGCTCGTCAATGTGGTCGATGAACTGCGGCTCTGGCATCGCCGAGGGATTGTCGACCGGCAGGATCGCGCCGTTGGTGAGGTGAGCGATGTACTCGACCGATGGGGCCGTGGCGATCAGGGAGAGGCCGAACTCGCGCTCGAGCCGTTCGCGGACGATCTCCATGTGCAGCAACCCGAGGAACCCGCAGCGAAAGCCGAAACCCAGCGCCGCGCTCGTCTCGGGTTCGTAGGTCACGCTCGAGTCGTTCAGCTTGAGCTTCTCGAGGGCGTCACGCAGATCCGGGAACTCGTCGCCGTCGATCGGGTAGATGCCGCAGAACACCATCGGCTTGGGGTTCTGGTAGCCCTCGAGCGGCTCTGACGCCGGACGTGAGACCTCGGTGACGGTCTCACCGACGCGCGCTTCGCCGACGTCCTTGATGCCCGCAATGAGGTAGCCGACCTCGCCCGGGCCGAGCTCATCTACCTCTACCAGCGCCGGCGTACGGATGCCCACCTCTTCGACCTCGTGAGTAGCACCTGTTTGCAGGAAACGCAGTCTGGCGCCGGAGCGCATTGTCCCGTCCACCACTCGCACCGCGCTCACGACCCCGCGGTACTGGTCGTAGTAGGAATCGAACAGCAATGCACGGAGCGGATCGCCCGGATCGCCCTTCGGGGCCGGGATCCGGCGGACGACCTCGTCGAGCAGCTCGACGACGCCGGCCCCTGTCTTGGCGGAGATCCGCAGGATCTGGTCGCCGGGAAGGCCGAGCACGCGCTCGATCTCCTCGGCGTACCGGTCCGGGTCCGCGGCTGGCAAGTCGATCTTGTTCAAGGCCGCGACGATCTCGAGATCGTGCTCCAGAGCGAGATAACAGTTCGCGAGAGTTTGGGCTTCGATGCCCTGCGACGCGTCGACGAGGAGCACGACTCCTTCGCAGGCGGCAAGGCTCCTCGAGACCTCGTAGCCGAAGTCGACGTGGCCGGGCGTGTCGATCAGCTGGAGCACGTAGTCCCGCCAGTGAACACGCACGTTCTGCGCCTTGATCGTGATGCCGCGCTCGCGTTCGAGGTCCATCGAGTCGAGGTACTGGGCTCTCATGTCCCGGGGGTCGACCGCATAGGTCAGCTCCAAGATGCGATCCGACAGGGTCGACTTCCCATGGTCGACGTGGCTGATGATCGAGAAGTTGCGAATTACCTCCGGGGCGACCACGCCTTCCATCGTGCCACTCGGCCACGGTGTGCCGTCCGGTTCGGTCAACTGGTACTCTCGTTCATCCCGGAGGCTCTGGTCCTCCTATCCGTACGCGTCGAGGGACGAATGGCGAATATCAAGAGTCAGATCAAGCGGAACCGCCAGAACGAGCGTCGCCGCGTCAGCAACAAGTCCGTGCGCTCGGAGGTCAAGACGCGCACGAAGAGCGCTCTTCTTGCCGCCGAGACGGGCGCCGAGGATTCGGCTGAGCGCCTGCGCGAGGCCGTAAAGCGGATCGACAAGGCGGCAGCCAAGGGCGTTATCCATGCCAACCAGGCATCGCGGCGCAAGTCCCGCCTCGTTCGCCGTATCGCCTTGATCACAGCCGGGAGCGGCGAGGAGAGCTGAGCGCACCGACTCGCTCGATGCGTCACTTGCTGGTGAGTGGAAGCATCAGGGGTGAGCGAGCGGAAGCTTCAGCGGTGGACGCCCACCGAGCAGTGCGGCAGTTATGGATGTGTCGTTGCCTGACATCCCGAGTTCCCAGACGCCGACGCCTGCGCAGTCGAATTGGGCTGCGAGCGCAGACTTGAGGGCGATCGAGACCGGATCGTCGAACCAGGTCTGGTGCCACTTCCCATCTCTCTTGAACACGGTCCAGGGAGTCTCTGTCACGGGGTCCCAACTCGGCGAGTGACGCGCCGCGACGATTTCGGCGTAGGTGACAGCGAGCGGAGGTCCCGTGGTTGCCGCTCCGTCAAATCGGCTCGCGACCGGGAAGTCGTAGCCGTAGAGCGGAATGCCGAGCACGATCCGCCCCGCTGGCACCACGGACGCGTATTCGGCGAGCGTGATGGCGTCATTCCAAGAGGCGTTCGTCAACGGTGCTGTCGCCGAAGCTACGCCGGGGTCCTGCATGTCATAGGCCATGACGAAAAGCTCGTCCACATATCCCATGAGCGCCTTGACGTCGAAGAAGCCCAGCGGGTCCAAGGCAGACGTCGGGTAGGTGTCCAACATGATCGACCAGGTGGGGCTTAGTGACTTCAACGTTCTCGAGAACGACGCCACGAAATGAACGAATCCGCCTCGATCCGCCGTGCTGTTGCCCTCGAGGTCGAGATCGACGCCGTCGAAGCCCCCGGCAGAAAGCAGTGCCGAGACCTTTCTGGCGAGCCGAGGCCCCGCTGTCGAGGGGTGTGCGGCGATCGAGTGGAGAACCGAAGAGTTCTCCGAGAAGACCGTGAGCAGCACCCGGTCGCCCACAGCGTGAGCCTGGCGGATGCCAAGCGCGAGAGCAGCACTTGTGAGAGTCGAGTAGCCCTCCCCGCCCTGATCAATCGAGCCATCGGTGCCGAGACCCACCGCCCAGTAGGCGAGCGTCGTCAGGGCCTGGTAGTCCGGCGTGAAGCTGCCGACTTCCCAGTAGGGGAGGAAGCCGACGACCTGGTGGGGGCGGAGGGGCCGGGCGAATGCCCCCGCCGCGAGCGCTGGGGCAGGACGGCCCTGGACAGTGGGCAGCTTGACCGCCACCGCCGCTTCTGCCTTGGTCACCGCGGCCCGCTCGACAGGAATGAGGCGCTGGGCCGGGCTCGGCGCCTGGGTCGTGGTACTCGGCCCGGTGCCGAAGATACCGCAGGCTGCACAGCCGAGCGCGCCGAGCACACTCGCGAACACGGTAAAGGCGAGGCGAGCGGCGGTGAGGCGCCGCGTTGAGGCCATGACGGCCCGAGCGTAGTTCCCGTCGATCCCGACGCGGCGTCGTCCCCTCCGCGGCCAGGCCAACCAGCCCAGTGTGCTCTGACCCGGAGAATGCTCCTACGCTCTGCGGAATGGTCTTCGTCGAGGTCTTCCGCTTGCTCGTCGCAGTCTGCGGCGCGCTTGTTGGCCTCACGGCTGGCAACCACTACGCCGCCACAGCGGCGGGACGTTCCACTGGAGCTGCAATCGGGGTCTTGGTCGGTTATGTGGTCGGCGGCGTCGTCGGTCGCCTGACGGCCGGAGGCATGCGTGAGGCGACCCGCTCGCTTCGTGACGTTCCAGCCCCCGAGCTGCTCTCCGGGATGTTGTTCGGCAGCTTGGGCCTTCTGATCGGTGTCATCGTCTGCATCCCGCTGTTCGTCTTCGTCCGGGAGGACTTCGACTTCCTTATTGCCGCGGCGGTGGCGTGGGTGATCGGTACGCTCGGCTTGAAGTTGGGCATGGCCAAGGGTCGCCAGCTTGCCGACGCTCTCGGCGTCACGCGCCACCTCATGACGTCGCGCCAGGACGTCGCCCTCGGGGCTGACCTGGCGGACACTTCTGCGGTCATGGATCGGTCGTTTCTCGTAATGGGACAGATCGGCTTGTTCGGTCCCGAGCTGTTGATCCCCGAACCTGTGGCCGACGAGCTTGCCACCTTGGCCGAAGGCCCAGATCCTGTCGCTGCGCGACGCGCGCGGCGCGGGCTCGAGGTGATTGACGAGCTCAGGAAGCTCGGGATCAGAGTCACCTTCGTGCAGGGCGATGTCCCCGGCGCAGCTTCGATCGAAGAGAAGGTCGCCATCCTGGCCGACCGCCTTGACGCTCGGGTCGTCACGTGCTCTGTAGAGATGACCCGTCGCCGGGAGGAGGCGGGCGCCCGTGTGCTGGATCTTCGTCGCCTTGTGAGCGACCTTTCACCGGACCACGTCCCTGGCGAGCATCTGAGAGTCGACCTGATCAGAGCAGGTCGCCAGCCCCAGCAAGCGATTGGTTTCCTGCCCGACGGCGACATGGTCGTAGTCAACGATGCCGAGGAAATGGTCGGTCGAGCAGGCGTGGAAGTCGTTGTCCTTTCGACGAGGCCGACGAATCAGGGGCTGCTCGTCTTCGCCCGCGTCGCGGACTAACCAGGTTCGTCCCGCGTCGGGAACAGGCAGGCCTCACGAGGTCTGCCGCGCAACGGGCAATCAAGGCTCGGAGAACCTGGGCCGGACTGAGCGCAGCGGGAGCACGCCGGATCGCGAACCGGTGAAGACCCTAGCGGACCTCGAATCCGTTCGCCCCGAGCAAGGGCACGAAACGGGCTCCGCACAGCACCCGTAGTTCAACCAACTTGCTGTCTCGTGCTTCGAAGACCTTCACGAGATCGCCGCCCCCGTTCCCGACGGGCATGACGAGCTTGCCTCCGGGGGCGAGCTGGGCCGCGAGCGGAGCTGGGACACGGAGGAAAGCGGCCGCGACCACGATGCCGTCGTAGGGAGCGGAACTCGGCAGCCCGAGCGTGCCGTCGCCGGTGACGACCTCGGCGTTGAGGACGCCTTCCGCCTTCAGGTTGTGGCGGGCAACCTCCGCCAGCTGGGAGATGCGCTCGACACTGAACACGCGGCGGGCGAGTTTGGCGAGCAGCGCCGCTTGATAGCCATATCCGGTGCCGATCTCGAGAACCGTGTCCTCCGGCTCGAGGTTCAGGGCCTCGATCATCAGTCCGATCAGCGACGGCTGTGAGGTCGTCTGGGCCTGCCCGATCGGGATCGCGCAGTCGTGGCCGACCTCGTTGCGCATCTCGCTGGGGACGAACGAGGCGCGGCGAACAGTGCGGAGCGCCTCGAGCACACGGGGGTCGGTGACACCTTGGGCACGTGCCGCGCGCACGAGTGACTCCGCGTTCGCGCGATCGGCCCACGTCGCACCGCCGGCTTGCTCGCCGTCGCGGTCCCCGCCTGTCTTCATGCGCTCATTTGAGCAGGAAGGCGCGCCCCTTCGCTGCGGGATTCTCCCTACACCGCGTGGTGCCGGTACAAGCGTAGGGTCAGAGGGCCTTGATCGCAGCCACGACCTTCGTCAGCGAATCCTTGGCGTCACCGAACAACAGCGTGGTCTTCGGGTCGAAGAGAAGTTCGTTGTCGATGCCGGCAAAACCTGGACGCATCGAGCGCTTCATGAACACGATGTTGCGGGCTTCGTCGACCGCAAGGATCGGCATCCCGTAGATCGGGCTGTCCGGGTTGTTCTTGGCTGCCGGGTTGACGACGTCGTTCGCTCCGACCACGAGCGCCACATCGGCGGACTGGAATTCCGGGTTCGCCTCGTCCATTTCCTTCAACTGCTCGTAGGGAACGTTGGCCTCAGCCAACAGAACGTTCATGTGGCCAGGCATACGGCCCGCGACAGGGTGGATGGCGTAAATGACCTGGACTCCACGCGACTCGAGCAGGTCGGCAAGCTCGCGAATCGTGTGCTGAGCCTGTGCGACTGCAAGTCCGTAGCCCGGAACGACGATCACCTTGTTCGCGTAGGCGAGCAGGATGGCAACGTCTTCGGCACTCGCGGAGCGGACGCTTCGGGTCGTGTCGCCCTCGGCGCCACCGGTGGCCGTGATGACCGAACCGAAGGCACTGAAGAGGATGTTCGGGAGAGACCGTCCCATCGCACGGCTCATCATCTGGGTGAGGAGCGTGCCCGAGGCGCCGACGAGCGTACCCGCAACGACGAGCACGACCGAGTGCAACACGAAGCCGCTTGCAGCGACAGCGAGACCGGTGAACGAGTTCAGCAACGAGATGAGGACGGGCACGTCCGCACCGCCGACTGGCAGGACGAACGCGACACCGAAGGCCAGCGCGAGTACGAGCACGATCGCAACGAGCCAGTTGAAGGAACTGACGCAAACCGTGACTCCGAGCCCGAGGATGGCAACGCCGACGATGCCGTTCCAGACCTGCTGGCCAGGGTAGGTGATGGGCCTGCCGGTCATGATCTCTTGGAGCTTCGCGAAGGCAATGCAGCTGCCGGAGAACGAGACGCAGCCGATGACCACGCCCAACAGGACCTCGACGACTTCGTAGACGGCAAGCGAGCCAGCCGGAGCCCGGAGGAAGGTGGCGAGCGCGATCAGAGCAGCTGCGCCCCCGCCGACCCCGTTGAAGGCCGCGACCATCTGCGGCATCGCGGTCATCTTGACCAAGCGTGCTGCAGGGACCGCGATGACCGTCCCGATCGCCATTGCTCCGACGATCAGCAGGAAGTGGGTCAGGCCGTTAGTTGCGAAAGTAATCGCTATTGCGAGCGTCATGCCGCCAGCGCCGAGGAGGTTTCCGTAGCGCGCGGTCTTCGGTCCCGTAAGGCCGCGCAGCGCCAGGACGAAGCAGATCGCCGCGATCAGGTCAGCGAGGCGGATGCCCGTCCCGAGGCTCACTTCGGGCCCCCTTCCGTGCTCGGCGCAACCGCGCTGACCGACTCCGCCGAGACTTTGGGCGGCTTGCGGACCTTGAACATCTCGAGCATCCGATCGGTCACGACGAACCCGCCGACGACGTTCAAGGTGGCCAAGACCACGGCGACGAAGCCGAGCACCATCTGGCTCGTGCCGCTCGCCGTGCCGAGGACGAGCATCGCGCCGACGAGCACGACGCCGTGGATCGCGTTCGTGCCCGACATCAACGGCGTATGCAGCGTGCTTGGTACCTTGGCGATCACCTCGAAGCCCACGAACGCCGCAAGCACAAACACGGTGATGAGCGAGAGGATGTCCCCGCCGTTCATTGCGTCCCTCCTTCGAGCAGGTCGCGGGTGGGGGCATGGCGGACCTCGCCCCCGTGGGTGACGCAGGTGCCGGCGACAATCTCGTCGTCGAAGTCCGGGGCGAACTCTCCCGCCTTCACGACGAGTGTCAGGAACTCGGCGATGTTGCGCGAGTAGAGGAAGCTCGCGTGCAGCGGCATCGAGCTCGGGAGGTTCTTCACCCCGATGATCGTGACGCCGCCCTCGTCGATGCTCTCTCCTGGGCGACTGAGCTCGCAGTTGCCGCCCGTCTCGGCCGCAAGGTCGACGATGACGCTGCCCAGGGCCATCTGGTGCACCATCTCCCCGGTGACGAGCACCGGTGCTTTGCGACCGGGGATCGCCGCGGTCGTGATGACGACGTCGGCGCTGGCGACTTCCTTGCCGATGAGTTCACGCTGGCGGCGCAGGAAGTCCTCTGACTGTTCCCGCGCGTACCCGCCCTCGCCCTCCTGGGCCTCGAGATCAAGCTCGACGAACGTGGCACCCAGGCTCTTGACCTCTGTGCGCGCGGCCGTCCGGACGTCGTAGGCGCGGACGTTCGCACCGAGGCGGCGTGCCGTCGCGATCGCTTGGAGCCCGGCGACGCCGGCGCCGAGCACCAGCACCTTGGCGGGCGGCACCGTGCCGGCTGCGGTCATGTAGAGGGGGAAGAACTTCGGGAGCTGCTCTGCTGCCAGAAGTACCGCCCGATAGCCCGAGACCAGCGCCTGGGATGAGAGCACGTCCATCGACTGCGCCCGGGAGATTCGAGGCAACAGGTCCAGGCTGAACGCGGAGATCCGGCGACCCACAAGCGCACGGATGAGGTCGAGGTTTGCCGTGGGTTGGAGGTAGCTCACGACGCCGGAGCCTTCGTTCAGGAGGCCCACCTCTTCCAACGTCAACGGCTGCACCTTGCAGATGAAGCCCGACGTCGCGAACAGCGTCGGGGCGTCCACCAGGGTGACACCCGCGGCGGTGTAGGCCTCGTCGGCAATAAGTGAGGAGGCGCCGGCACCGGCTTGCACCGCGACATCCGCGCCTAGGGCTGTGATCCTTGGGACGACGCTGGGGACGAGCGCAACCCGACGCTCGCCGGGCGTTGTCTCGCTCGGTATTCCCAATCGCATGAGTTCGGTCTAGCAAACGCGGACGCTCCGGGTCTAAACGGGGCCACCGGCTCGGCGTGGGCGGTGCAACGCAAGTTCACCTCCCGTACCCACCACGGTCCTTGTCCCCGGTGTCGACCGAATTGACACCATGCTCGGACTTGGTTGGCCTGTCGCTCAGGCGGCGGTAACCTCGCTCGAGTGGCCAGCGAGGTGATCGGAGAGACGATCGGAGCGCGGCCGGTACGCGTCCGGATCGCGCCGTCCCCAACCGGTTACTTCCATGTCGGGGGCGCTCGCACGGCGCTCTATAACTGGTGTTTCGCGAGGCGCCACGACGGCGTGTTCGTTCTCCGGATCGAAGACACCGACGCTGAGCGCAACAAGGAGGAGTGGGTCGGCGGTATCGGTTCCGCGCTGACGTGGCTTGGGATCGACTGGGACGAGGGTCCTTATCGTCAGTCCCAGCGTGGGGAGCACTACCAGGCGGCGCTCGATGAGCTCTGGTCTAACGGCTACCTGTACTCCTGCGACTGCACGCGCGACGTAGTGCTAGAGCGGACGAAGGCCAACGCGACGCCGGGCTACGACGGTAATTGCCGCGACCGTGGCCTCGAGCGCCAGCCGGGGCGCGCCTTGCGATTCAAGGTTCCCCGAGAGGGCGTCACGGTCGTGACCGACGTCATCCGTGGAGAAGTTCGTTTTGCCAACTCGACGATCGACGATTTCGTGGTCGCGAAATCGAACGGCAACCCGCTGTTCGTTCTCGCCGGTGTCGTCGACGACCGGGAGATGCGGATCAGCCACGTCATCCGGGCGGAGGAGCACCTCCCGACGACACCCAAGGCGGTTCTCCTCTGGGAAGCGCTCGGGACCGGCGCCCTCCCACTTCCCACCTACGCCCACCTGCCCGTACTAGTGAACGAAAAGCGGCAGAAGATCTCCAAACGACGTGACCGCGTTGCCATTGAGGACTACCGGGCGCAGGGCTTCCTGCCCGAGGCGATGGTGAACTACCTCGCACTGCTCGGGTGGAGCCCCGGGGATGGGCGCGAGTTCTTCAGTCTCGGAGACCTCGTCACCGAGTTCGACCTCAGCAACGTCAATCACTCACCCGCCTTCTTCGACGAGACGAAGCTGCTGCACTTCAACGGCGTCTACCTGCGCGAACTTGCGGTCGAGAGCTTCATCGAGCGCTGCCGCCAGTGGGCGGCAGAAGATGCACCGGCGCAGGTGACGGCGGATTTTTCGTCGGCAGAGTTCGCGAGGCTCGCCCCGCTGGTCCAAGAACGGGCGGCCACTTTGTCAGAGGCGGCAAGTCTCGTCGAGTTCCTCTTCGCACCCGACTTCGCGATCGAGGACGAGTCGTTCGAGAAGGCGATCTCCCGGGACCCGGACGCGGGCTCGATCCTCGCGGAGGCCCGCGAACGGCTCGAGAGCTGCGCCTTCGAGGCGGCGTCGCTCAAGGCCGAGATCTCCGAGCTCGGAGAAAAGCGGGGACGCAAGCTCGGCAAGGTGCAAGCGCCGATCAGGGCGGCTGTGCTCGGGCGTGGAGTCGGCCTGCCCTTATTCGAGTCGCTCGAAGTGCTGGGGCGTGCCCGGTCACTGGAGCGCCTTGACGCTGCCATCGAGCGACTGGCCGCGTCGAGGCCTTAGGTCCCGAGCGCCTGAGTCCCGTTGTCGGCATGACCGACAGCCCTAGGGAACGGTTCGTCTGGTAGGAGTCCTAAGTGGCCCTTGGCCTCCCGCGGGTTCGGGGGCCGCGCCTGTTACGATGACGCCGCCCATTCGGGGGTGGTGTAATCGGCAACACGGCAGGTTCTGGCCCTGTAATTGGGGGTTCGAGTCCTCCCCCCCGAGCTGCGAGCGGCCGGAAGGCCGCTCGTTTCGCGCATAGCAGGCATCAGAGGCGGACAACCTCCCTGAAGCGGTCTGCGATCTGTCGATTACCGAAAATCTCGAGCCGTTCGGTCGGTAGGCGGCCCCAGGTCCAGCAAGCCAACTCGAAGGCGCTACCCCGGAGCGCTACGCCGGCCTTCGCGTGTTCACGAGTGATCGAGGTACCGCCGGCCCTTGGGTCCAGCGTCCATTCCGCGCCGGGAACGTCAGTGGCGTGAAGGTGCATGGAGTCACCGAGTCCGGCCGCGAGAATCTGGGACTCGAACCGGGGGTAGAACAGCTCGAAGAACTCGGTGACCGTGTCGGTTGCCACTTCGGGGTATCCGTGAGCTGGCTCGGAGCCCTGTGCCAGTTCGACGTCCACGCGGTGGATGAGCGTCTCGTGCGCCAGGCGGCGGGACCAGAAGCTCGTCAGGCCCGGGCTGTCCTTGGTCCAGTTCCACACCAGGGTGTCGTCGTCGGCGGTCTCGAGGGCAGCGAGCACGGCCGTCCGTTGCTCCGCGAACCAACCAAGTTGCGCTTCGCCGTCGGGGATGGTCGGCAGCTCGTTACGGTCAGGAGCATCGGTTCGCCGTGCGGAGACGACGAGAGCAACCCGGCTGTAGATGACTCCAAGATGGTTCACTAGCTGTGCCACATCCCACCCTGGACAGGTGGGCAATGGGGTGTCGAGTGACGCCGCACCGTTGGAAACGGCTACGAGAAAGCGGCTGGACTCCAAGTCGAGGGAATCCAAGGCGGTTGAGCGATCCATGCTGCCAGTCTGCCCCTCGGCGGCTCCACGGGCGCGCCAACTCACTCATCGGATCGCTCGTCATCAGGAGGGCACTCGACGACTAACATGATCAAGCTTCGCTGGCCGCGATGCCAGCCGGAGTCCTGCAACGCGAGCCAATGCTTGAGGATTTCGCCACGCACGGCCCCATCGTCTAGAGGCCTAGGACACCACCCTCTCAAGGTGGAGACACGGGTTCGAATCCCGTTGGGGCTGCCAAGGAGATTTGCCCATCAGAGCAGGTCAGATCTCATTTTCCGGTTGCCGCCTCGTTACCTTTCAGTACCGACCGCGCCCTCCTTTGCCCGATGCTTAATGCACGGATAGTGCACGAGGCGGCCAGACTCGGACCATGAAGAACTCATCAATCGCGCTACCAACAGACACAAGGCGGGGTTCTGTCGTGGCCGTTCTCGCTACCTGCGGAGATCGTCGGAAACCACTTCCGAGCTGGTCTTTTGCCTTACCGCCCATGACCGAGGTTGACAGCCCTTGGCCGACCTCGCGTGTCACGTTTGTGTCATCGACGACGGCGGCTACGCCTACTGTCGACCTGTGCTTGTGGTCCATCACTCGAATGAGCTCGCGAAACCCCGCTGCGTGACGCGTCACGTCCCGAGCCGGAGGCGCCGGGGGCGAAATATCCGTTCCGGCGCGGCGCCTGCTGCTCGACGGGGATGTTCTGCAAGGCCGTTCTGGACCGCCCTAACCAACTGGGCCGCTGGCGGGCTCGAGAGTGGGTACGTCGTCGGATTGGCTGCCGACGGCCGGGTACGAGCACGACGAGCACCACGTTTGTATCGGCCTTGGCGACTGGAGTTCACGTTCTCAGTATCTGAAACCGGCCTCTCGGTCGGCGGTGGCGATGTCGGAGTGGAAGCGCTTGTGGACCCAGTGGCGCTCGCCGAGAAGGTTGAGTTGGCCCCATCGACCCGAGACTGGGCCGAGCTGAGTGTGCCGCGGCAACGTGCCCAGCAGCGACTTGGGCTTCGCACCCCCAGATGGCTTGGTGCTGTCCAGCACGTAGATGGCGTCGAGGGTGACCACCACCAAGCGATATTTGATCCAGAACATTGTGAGGCCAGTGAGGTAGGTGATGAGGAAGAAGGCGAAGTTTGGCGCCGTCTGGCAGATGAACGCCTGCCGGATCTGGCTGCCTGGAGGAAGGAACCGCGTCGAATGCTCGACCAGGTCCTTCCGCAGTGACATGTGAGTCGGACTCCTTGTTTGTGTAAGTTCAGCCAAAGGTAGCCGAGCAGGCCGCGAGCACGGGCCTGATGCAATCCCCGTGGATCGGCTCGAGGCACCCACGCTCAGAACGACACGAGAGAACGGCAGCGAGGTTGCGACCTATTCGGCAGGAGCGGGCCAGGATGAACAAGAGGCCTCGATATGGTCGGCTCCTGTGTCTGGCGACCATGCTGGAGGAGGAACCCATAACGAATGATCCGCGCGTGCCGGGTCCAGCCCCCAAGCCAGGGAGACCCAATTTGGGAGACTGGGGCCAAATCAGCGGTCCCCCTTTCCCGGGCCGGGCGGCGCCAGGTGCGCGGGTGCTGTGAGGTCGCCCACTAAGAGCCTCAGCGAATAGGTGATAGGGTCGGTGACCAGCGGTTCCGCCAGTCGATGAGCTTCGCGGTGAGGAGCAGGGCGACCGCGAA
>PMZN01000051.1 GCA_003170375.1 Acidimicrobiaceae bacterium
CGCCTGCCGGTTATCGGGGCAGTCCGCAGTCTTGATGAGGAGGCGCTCGTCCGCATCCTCGTCGAGCCCAAGAATGCCCTTGTCAAGCAGTTCCACCGTGTGTTCGAGCTCGACAACGTCGAGCTCGAGTTGACTGAGGACGCCCTCGAAGCCGTCGCCCAGCAGGCGATGCTGCGAGGCACGGGCGCCCGGGGCCTCCGTGCCATCCTCGAGGAGGTCCTTCTAGAGGTCATGTACGACCTGCCGAGCCGTGAGGACATCGGGCGCTGCGTGGTCGACAAGTCCGTCGTGCTCCAGCGGGTCGCGCCGAGCCTGGTTCCTCGTACCACTGGTCAGGAGAAGTCCGAGCGCTCACGCCGCGCGGCTTCCTGAGCTGACCGGCGCTACCCAGCCTTTCTCGAGGCGTGTCCCGGTCTGACCAGCAGTTCGGACTTCCCGCCGAACCTCCCTTGCTCCCTCTGCCGGGTACTGGGACTCCGTCTCTCGGCGAGACGCTGGCCTGGCTTGACCGGCACGTCAACCTCGAAGCCATCGAATTGGGCCGGGCCGGGCGCCTAGGCCTGCCCAGCCTCGAACGCATCAGCGCGCTGGTGGGTGCACTCGGCGATCCACAGGCGACATACCCCATCGTTCATGTCACCGGGACGAACGGCAAGGGTTCGACGTCTCGGATGACTGCGGCGATTCTTCAGGCTTGTGGGTTGTCAGTCGGCACGTACCTGAGCCCACACCTGGAGCGGATCAACGAGAGGCTCCAGTTCGACGGCGTCGAGATCACTGACGAGTCCTTCGTGAGTGTTCTCGGGACGGTGGCGGAGATCGAGCGCTTCCTGGGCATCCGGGCGACCTGGTTCGAGCTCGTGACGGCGGCCGCCTACGCCTGGTTCGCCGACATGGCCGCGGAGGCCGTTGTGGTGGAGGTCGGCCTCGGGGGCCGCTTTGACGCGACGAACGTCGGCCACGCGGACGTCGCGGTATTGACCAACGTCGAGCTCGATCACACGCAGATCCTCGGAACGACGCGAGAGTCGATCGCGGCCGAGAAGGCCGGGATCATAAAGAGCGGTTCCCTCCTTGTGCTGGGCGACGAGGTGCCGGCCGTGTCCGCGATCTTCGAGGCCGAGGCCGAACTGGTAGGGGCGCGGGCGATCTGGAGAAGGGGGGCGGAATTCGGTTGCAGCTCGAATCGGCTCGCGGTCGGGGGGCGCCTGATCGACCTTTGGACGCCGCTCGGGCGATTCTCCGAAGTGCACATACCGCTTCATGGTGCGCACCAGGCTGACAATGCCGCGTGTGCCGTCGCCGCCGTGCAGGCTTTCCTCGGGACGGCGATCGAAGAGGACATCGTCTGCGACGCGCTCGCCGCGGTCAAGGTGCCCGGGCGTCTCGAGGTCGTGGGCCGCCATCCGCTGGTCGTGCTCGACGGGGCTCACAACCCCGCCGGAGCGGCCGCGGCCGGCTGGGCGCTCAAGGAGGACTTCGCTGCCGCGCGGCGGGTGATCGTGGTGATGGGCTGCCTTCGCGGTCGCGACCCCGGAGAGCTGTTGTCCGCGCTCGGACCTGACCGCATTGCCGCGGTCGTGGCCTGTCGGCCTCCATCCCCGCGGGCTCAGGAGCCCGGCAGCGTCGTCGACGCGGCGCAGGCTCTCGGGCTCGTTGCCGAAGAGTCCGGGACGACTGCCGAGGCAGTGGGCCGGGCCCTCGAGCTCGCGGACCGGGACGATCTCGTGTTGGTGACAGGCTCTCTCTACGTCGTGGGGGCGGCACGCACGGCGCTGTGCTGACAAGGCGAGGCAGCCCTGCTGGCTCGACATTGCCGTGTCAGCCGTGGGGCGATTAGGGTCGCCGCCCGTGGAGCGAACCCTTGTCATCTGCAAGCCGGACGCCGTTGAACGCGGTCTCATCGGAGAGATCATCAGCCGCCTCGAGCGCAAGGGCCTGCGCATCGTGGCGGCCGACTTGCGTACCATCGACGCGCACACTGCGAGCCGGCACTACGAAGAACACGTCGGCAAGCCTTTCTACGCCGATCTGGTCGAGTTCATCGGTCGCGGCCCCGCGATGGTCATGGTCGTGGCCGGTCCGCCCGGGACGTGGAAGGTCGTGCGAACGCTCATGGGTCCCACCAATCCTGCCGATGCACCGCCCGGCACGATTCGGGGGGACCTTGCAATCGAGATGACCGAGAACCTCATTCACGGCTCCGACGGCCCGGAGTCGGCCGCCCGGGAGATCGAGATCTTCTTCCCAGGGCTCGCCTGAGGCTGAGTTTCGGTGCGTCGGCTCCTACCGGGCCCGATGGCACCCGAGCGAGAGGAAGTGAAGATGAGCGGCCGCGAAGACTACCGCCGCCGGCTGTACAAGGGCGGCCGTCCGAACCGCCTGGCGCGGGTGCTGAACCGGGCTTCGGCTTGGATTCATTCAGCTGGCGTTTGGCCGCAGCGCCTCGTGACGCTGGAAGTGCGCGGCCGGCTTACCGGCCGCGTCGTCAAGTTTCCTCTGGTCATGGCCGATTACGAGGGCGACCGTTACCTTGTGTCGATGCTCGGCAACGAAGTGAACTGGGTACACAACATCCAGGCAGCTGGGGGTAGAGCCGTTCTTCACCACGGCCGGCGCGAGAGCGTGTGCCTCGAGGAGGTGGAGCCCTCCGAGCGCGCCCCGATCCTCCGTCGCTATCTGGCTTGTGCTCCAGGGGCGAGGCCCCACATCCCAGTCGAGCGTGGTGCGCCTCTCGAAGCCTTCGCGGAGATTGCCCCACAGATCCCGGTGTTTCGAGTCACCGGCGCGTCACAGGCCTAGCGACCCGTTCCGGGAGGCTCCGGGCAAGGCGCAGACATCGTCGCGCCCCTCCGGTGCGGATTGGCTGACCACCCGACCATCCTCGATGACATCGACCTCGTCGAAGGCCGCCAGCTCGTCGAGCCGGTGGGTGACGTACAGGAGGCTCTTGCCCGCCGTGGTGGAGATGACGTCGTTGAGAAGCTTTTCGGCCGTCGCCTCGTCGAGCCCCGAGGTCGGCTCGTCGAGGACGAGGATCGGCGTTCGGGCCAACAGAGCCCGGGCCAGAGCGAGGCGTTGGCGTTGGCCGCCGGAGAGCTGCGCACCCTGCTCGCCGACCTTGGTGTCGAGGCCGTCGGGCAGTGAATCGATCCAGTCCCCGAGTTGTGCCGCCCGGGCCGCTGCTGTGATCTCGGCTTCGCTCGCCTCGGGTCGGGCGAGGGCGATGTTCCCCCGCATGGTCGTGTTGAACAGGTGGGTGTCCTGAGCGACCCAGGCGATCATGCGCCGGGGAGTCTCTTGACAGAGACGCTCCAGCGAGGTCCCGCCGAGCGTGGCTTCTCCGGCCTCGAGTGCCCAAAAACGAAGCAGCGTGTTCACGACGCTGCTCTTGCCTGCGCCGCTCGGCCCGACGAGGGCAACCCGACGCTCCGCCGGGATCGACATCGTGAGGCCGTCCAGGGCCCAGGGACTGTCCGGCCCGTAGCGGAGGGAGGCGTCTTTCAGGACGATGTCGGTTTCCGTAGGCTCCGGCAGCGGGTCGAGGGGATCGACGACCGGCGTCGGCAGCTCGGCGATCGCAAGCACGCGGCGCGCGGCAGCCAGGTGGTGCGAGAGCCTTGACACTGCGTCGGCCACGGGTGGCACGATCTCGAAGGCGCCGAGCGTCACCAGTGGCAGGACGGCCAGCATGTAACGGGGAAGGCGGTGGGCGCCGGACGCGGGGATCGCGACTGCCAACAGGCCGAGGACGGCAATGCCGGTGAACGCGATGGCGAGTCCAGACACCGCGCCCGCGGTCCACGAGCGGCGGCGTGCGAGACGGGCGAGGGCCTCGTCGTCGGCGAGGGCGCGGTCGAGGTACTCCTCGTCGCGCCCGAACGCCACCAGGTCCGCCGCTCCCCGGAGGAGCTCGACGACGTCGGCTGAGAGCTCGCCCCTTAGCTCCGCCTCCCTGGCCCCGAGCCCGCGCTGGCGCCCCCAGGCGAGCGTTGAGGTGAGACAGAGCGCGCCGGCCAGGCAGCCTGCGAGCACGAGACCGGCAGCCGGCAGGATGATCGCCACCAGGCATACCGCGAACACAGAGCTGAGGACCCCCACCAGCACCGGCGAGATGCCTCGCAGAGCCAGGTCCTGGAGGGAGTCGACGTCAGCCGTCGCTCGGGAGAGCAGGTCGCCGCTGCGCCACTGGCCGAGGGCCGCGGGAGTCCGCGGTTCGACCTCGTCGTAGAGCCACAGCCGCAGGCGCCCTATCGCTCGCAGTGCCAAGTCGTGGCTGACGAGCCGTTCGCCGTAGCGCAGCGGCCCCCGGCTGAGGGCGAGAATCTGCACCCCGGCCATGAGCACCGTCAAGGTGTAAAGAGGCGGCCGGAGCGCTGCCTTGTCGATGAGCGCGCCCGAGCAAGCCATGAGAGCGACCGTGCTCATGGCGGCGCCGGCCCCAAGAGCGATAGACAGCAAGAAGCGTCCCCGGGGCGGGGCGGCTATGACGAGCAGGGCCCGCAGGATGGCCACAGCTGAGCGCCGCGGGACCTCGGGGACGCTCACGGTCTCGCGCCGTCCGGCTCGAAGACAAGCACGTCGGCTTCATCGACCCCGGCGAGCCGGCCGCCGACAAGGGCGAGAGTCCGGTCCACACGCCCGACGAGGCCGAGGCGGTGAGCGGCGACGAGGACGGTCCGGCTCTCGAGCCACGGTCCGAGGGTCTCTGCAAGCGACAGCTCGCGGCCGGCATCGAGATGGGCCGTCGGCTCGTCCAAGAGCACGATGGGAGCGTCTCGCAGCACGGCACGCGCGATGGCGATGCGCTGGCGCTCGCCGGCGCTCAGCGTCAGGCCCCCCTCGCCGACCGGGGTCTCGAGACCGTGTGGCAGTCGTTCGAGAACCCTTGACAGACCGGACTGCTCGAGAGCGCGCGCGAGAGTTTCTTCACTGGCTCCGGCGTCGCCGAGGCGCAGGTTGTCGGCGATGGACCCGCGGACGAGATAGGGGCGCTGCGGTACCCACGCGATCTGCCGTCGCCAGTCGCGAAGCGGGAGGTCGCCCAGCTCGACGTCTCCCACGGTGAGCTTGCCGCCGACGGGGGTGACGAAGCCGAGGAGGACGGCGAGCAGCGTGGACTTGCCCGACCCGGATTCCCCGGTCACCGCCACGTGCTCGCCGAAGGCGACGTCCAGGTCGAGGCCGTCGAGCACCGGTACCGCGCGGGCGGCGTAACGGACCTGTAGGTCGCACAGCCTGATCGTCTTCCGCGAAAGCGCGGCCAAGTCCGGCTTGCCGGCCGCGCTGGGCGCCGCGGCGCGCGCGCCTGTCGCGGTCGCGGCCACCTCGCCCACGCCACCGCCCGCCGCCTGAACGGCCGTAGCCGGCCACGGCTCGTCCAAGACCTCGAAGATCCGGTCGGCTGCCGCCTGGCCTGCGGTGCTCGCATGGAACTCGGAGGCGGCCCGTCGCAGTGGCAGATACACCTCGGGCGCCAGCACCAG
>PMZN01000168.1 GCA_003170375.1 Acidimicrobiaceae bacterium
GGACGCTGTGGCGGGAACGACTAGCCCCGACTTCGGGACTCCACCCCTTGACCAGTAGACAGTTGGCGTATTGGTCGAGGCGCTCGCCGTGGCTGCATAGGGGCTACCCGGCAGATTGAGCACCTTCAGCGAGACTGCGAAAGTCGACTCAGAGCATGGACGCGGGTGTTGTATGGGAGGCGTCGTTGCCCCTGCCATTGCGGCTCCGCCTGACGACCAGCCGACCGGCCCGGAGATAGCGGTGCCGGGTTATGGAGGTCGCCGTCGAGCGCCTGCGAGCTGGTCTGGTGCCTCCCACAGCGGCGTGATCGGGACGCGACCCCGGGAAACGCCGTGGCGAGCGAACTTGACCAGTTGACAACAGCTTTCGAGCTGGCGTCCGCCGCGGCGGTGCTCGCGGCGGCGCTTTCGCAGATGGCCCAGGCGGCTCCGGTGATTCCCATTTCGGAGCGTCTCATTTTGGAGAGTTCGTAAGAGTAAAGTGTTCCCGGCACGTTCTCGGAACGACGAAACGATCAGGCCGTGGCCTTGCGACGCTCGGTGGCTTGGCTGCGGAGTCGGATCCCTGGTAGCAGCGGACCAGAGGCTGCAGGGCGCGTGGCGAGTGTGATTGAGAAGCGGCCTTCGCCAGTCCGTCGCCAGGTCGCGCGGTCGACATGGTTCCGACGCGTCCGTGTCGACGTGTACAGCTCGATTGCTTCCAGTACGGCTTCCTTCAGCTCTGCGAGGTCGCGGCCGCTGGCGAAACAGCCGGGCAGTTCGTCCACCTCGGCCCAGAAATCCGCGCGTTCTTGGTGAACTGTCACGTGATATCGAGACCCCAGGGTAGACACATCTTCGAGTGTATCGTCCAAGATCACCTCATCCATGACCGGCCAGGCCTGCCTCTCTGAGAATCGCGGCCCGCAGGCCGGGGGAATAACCACCGCGACCCGTGTCATGTGGCAGCGTGATTGGTCTGCGGCCAGGTTTCTCCATCTTGATCACATGCTTGCCGCCGAGCGTTTCGGTCCAGCCGTGAGCGATCAACAGTCTCTTCGCAGACGCTTGATTAAGTACCTTTGGCAATGACCCGCTCGGCTTCGCCACCAGGGTCGAAGGTTACGCGAAACCGCTGAGGATTACGCGCTCGCCCGTCTCCCCCGCCGCCGCTCCCGTTCGTCAGTCCCCGCAGCGCTAGGGAGCTGGTCGGCACTTCGTGCACACATTGGCGGCGACATCTTGGCTGAGCATGACCTGACCCGTGAACGGGGTGACCTCGGCGCCGGCACGGTCGCAGCCACCGAAGCGGCGATCGAGACGACGGGCGGTCACCGACAGATTGGCGAGCCGAAGACCGAGAAGGGTCGTCGCGTCGTGGCGCTCCCTCCTCAGATCGTCACCGAGCTTCGCAAGCACCTCGATCGGTAGTGGACACGGATCCGACCTCGCTCGTGTTCGTGGGCCCGAAGGGAGGCCCGCCGCGCCGCGCCAACTTCCACACCGTGTGGGCGCCGGCACGCCCGGCCGTAGGGCTTGACGAGATGCACTTCCACGATTATGCGGACTTTCCGATCTCACGTGGTCGGCGGCCACGGGGGCGACTACTGCTGAGATCATGCGCCGGGCAGGTCACAAGTCAGCGGCCGCGGCGATGCGCTACCGCACGCGACAACCGACCGGGACGCGGTACTCGCGGCAGCGCTCTCGGAGATGGTCCAGGCGGCTCCGGTGATCACCATTTCGGAAGGTTCGCGGGATATCCGCGGGATATCCGCGGGATGGAACCTAAGCGCTCGGCTGGTAGCTCACCTTCAATAGCCCCTGAACAGGGAGAACAGCTGGAGCGGGCGACCGGGATCGAACCGGCATGACCAGCTTGGAAGGCTGGAGCTCTACCATTGAGCTACGCCCGCGACGCATGCTGAGGCTATCTTGCGGTCACCGGGTGGCGAGCCTGGACGGCCCTCGATGACCCCAAGACGTCGGGGAGGCGGGATTTGAACCCGCGACCTCCTGCTCCCAAAGCAGGCGCGCTGCCAAGCTGCGCTACTCCCCGTCGCTTCGTAATGCGACTCCGCGATCGTAGAGGCACCAGGCCGCCCCTGGCTGCAAGCGCCTTGTGCGGTCTCGAGCGCGGGTGGCGGGCGTCACTGCGTGCGCCCGGTAGAGTACGCACGACCTATGCGTTCTACTTCCGAAGCCCTTGAGGGCAACCGAGTCAAGCTCACCGTCGAGGTCGACGAGGAGGAACTCCGAGGCGCAGTCGACGAGACCATGCGCCGGCTCCAGAAGGAAGTCGCTGTTCCCGGCTTTCGACCGGGAAAGGTGCCTCGCCGTCTTCTCGAGGTTCGCCTCGGTGCCCAGGCCATCAGGGCCGAGGTGATCCGT
The DNA here is from genome assembly GCA_003170375.1 of Acidimicrobiaceae bacterium. Taxonomy (GTDB): domain Bacteria; phylum Actinomycetota; class Acidimicrobiia; order Acidimicrobiales; family Bog-793; genus Fen-455. The sequence continues at coordinate 2,371 of PMZN01000168.1, forward strand.
CACGCGCTCCCGGACTATTACGCCCAGGCCGTCGAGGAGGCGGATATTGACACGATCGCGGCCCCGGAGATCGACATCACCTCCGGTGAGGACGCCGGAGCTCTGGCCTTCGACGCTGTCGTAGAGATACGCCCGAAGGTCTCGGTCGCCGGTTACGAAGGTCTCGTCGTCACGATCCCACCGCTCGAGCCGACCGAGCTCGAGATTGCTGCTCGCATCGACCGGCTCCGGGAACAATTCGCAGAGCTCAGCGAAGTAGAACGGCCGGCTCGAGATGGTGATCTGGTCACCGTCGATGTGCAAGGTGTCCGCGACGGAGTGGTTGCCGATGGGCTGAGCGCCGACGATTTCGTGTACGAAGTTGGCACGGGCGGCATCGCGGACGGTGCCGATGACGAGCTACGCGGCAAGAAGGCCGGCGACATTGTCGAGATCGATGCCCCCCAGCTGCAGGGAGGCGCCGGCAAGCTGCGGCTTCTCGTGAAGCAGGTGCGCGAGAAGGTGCTGCCCGAGGCGAACGACGAGTGGGCCTCGGATGCCTCGGAGTTCGACACCCTCGAGGAGTTGCGCAACCACCTGGCGGACAACCTCACCAGCTTGAAGAAGCTTGAGGCTCGCCTGATTCTTCGCGAGCGTGCGGTGGACGCCCTGACGGAGCTCGTCGCCGACGAGATGCCAGCGACCCTCGTTGCCGCCGAGGCAGAACGAGCCCGCGAGGCCCTCGCCCACCGCCTCGCGGAGCGCAGCCTGACGATCGATCAATACCTCGAGGCCTCCGGCCAGGACCCCAACGAGCTCGACGCCGAGCTCGAGCGCCAGGCGGTCTCCCAGGTCCGGTCGGACCTTGCTTTGCGGGCACTTGCGGACGCCGAGGAGATCGTCGTCGACGACCAGGATCTTGCGGCCCAGATCGAGGGTCTCGCGTCCCAGACCAACCAGAACGCCCGAAGCCTCGCAACCCGCCTCGCCAGGACCGGTGGTCTCGAGCAGCTACGCTCAGATGTCAGGAACGAGAAGGCGGTCGCATGGCTGGTCAACTCCGTCGACATCGTCGATGAGCAAGGGGCCCCGATGGATCGAACGTTGCTCCTCGAAGCAGTGGGCTCCGAGGAAGAGCATGCGGTTAGCGCCGACGCCGAGATGACGGGCGGGGACGTCGAGGCCGCGGACGAAAGTGCGGCCGACTCGGCAGCGGGCGAGGAGGGCTGAGCTTTGGCCGCGCATGACTATCTCGTCCCGACGGTCGTCGAGCAGTCGCCGAGAGGTGAACGTGCCTATGACCTCTTCTCCCGGCTGCTCCGTGAGCGGATCATTTTTATAGGCACGCCGATCGACGACACGATCGCGAACTTGGTGTGCGCCCAGATGTTGTTTCTCGAATCAGAGGATCCCGAGAAGGACATCAACATTTACATAAACTCGCCCGGTGGCGACATCACCGCACTTTTCGCGATCTACGACACACTGAAGTACGTGCGACCCGACAAGTCGACCTTCTGTTTTGGACAAGCAGCGTCGGCGGCGGCCGTGCTGTTGGCCGCGGGCACCAAGGGAAAGCGATTCGCGCTTCCGCATGCCCGGATCCTGCTCCATCAGCCCTACGGTGGGGGTGGTGGGCAGGCGAGCGACATCGAGCTGCAGGCCAAGGAGATCCTCAGGATGCGAGACCTCCTGAACCAGATGCTCGCCAACGACACTGGTCAGTCGCCTGAAAGGCTGCAAAAGGACACGGACAGGGACTTCATCATGGACGCCGAGGAAGCCAAGGAATACGGCATTATCGACGAGGTCATCACCAATCGGGAGGTCGTCGGAATCGCGGCGACCGTCGGCGCAGCCTGAGCTACGGGGGACGATGTGGCCAAGTTCGGGGATGGTGGAGAACTAGTCAAGTGCAGCTTCTGCGGCAAGTCGCAGAAGCAGGTCAAGAAACTGATCGCCGGACCAGGCGTCTACATCTGTGACGAGTGCATCGAGCTGTGCAACGACATCATCGAAGAGGAACTGTCGGAGCCGACAGAGGTCCGTTTCGAGGACCTGCCCAAGCCCAGGGAGATCTTTGACTTCTTGAACGACTATGTGGTCGGTCAGGAGCAGGCCAAGAAGATCCTCTCCGTAGCGGTCTACAACCACTACAAGCGGGTGCAGGCAGGCGTGTATCGCGACGGTGATGTCGAGATCGCAAAGTCCAACATCCTTCTTCTCGGTCCGACCGGTTGTGGCAAGACACTGTTGGCCCAGACGCTGGCTCGCATGTTGAATGTCCCGTTTGCGATCGCCGACGCTACGGCGCTCACCGAAGCCGGTTACGTCGGCGAGGACGTGGAGAACATCCTTCTCAAGCTGATCCAGTCGGCGGACTACGACGTCAAGAAGGCCGAGACCGGGATCATCTACATCGACGAGATCGACAAGATCGCTCGGAAGAGCGAGAACCCTTCGATCACGAGAGACGTTTCGGGTGAAGGTGTCCAACAGGCGTTGCTCAAGATCCTCGAGGGCACCACGGCCTCGGTCCCGCCCCAGGGTGGCCGCAAGCATCCCCACCAGGAGTTCATCCAGATCGACACGACGAACATCCTGTTCGTCTGCGGAGGCGCATTCGCCGGCCTGGACAAGATCATCGAGAACCGTATCGGCCGTGCCGGCATCGGCTTTCGCGCGGATGTGCGTCACAGCAAGCA
>PMZN01000102.1:0-942 GCA_003170375.1 Acidimicrobiaceae bacterium
AGCAGGACGCTCGCCCGACGTACTCCTGTTGACTGAACTAAGCGCTCAGCAGGCCCTGCCACCGCGGCTGACTTGCTCTGAGCTGGATACGGTCCGGTCTATGTCCGAAGGGTTTGGCGAAGAACGTGATCTCTCGATGTTGGTCGTGCCGCGGGTGGGTGCGGTCCGGACGACTGAGGATCTTTGGGAGCCGGTCCGGTTGATCGATGCCGCCAGCGATGCGGTGCCTTCGGTCGCGGCCTTCCTGAAAGAGCTACAGGCGTCGGGACGCTCGACTTCGACACAGCGGTCATACGCGATGGACCTGCTGCGCTGGTTCCGGTTCGCCTGGGCCGTCGAGGTGCCGTGGGACCAGGCGACCCGGCTGGAGGCCCGCGACTTCTGTCGCTGGCTCGCGTTGAGAGAGAAGCCAGCTCGGCCAACCGGTGGTGTCCGATCAGCCAGCAGCCTCCCGAACCCGGTGACTGGCAAGCCCGGCCTGGGCCGGAAGTATGCCGTGGCGACGCGTGCGCACTCAGAGACCGTGCTGCGGGTCTTCTATGACTTTCACCGCGACGCCGGGACGGGCCCGATGGTCAATCCCTTCCCGCTTTCGCGCGAGCGCCGTGGTGGCCGACCTAACGCCCATCACAACCCGATGGAGCCCTTTCGCAACGATCGCGTGGGCCTTTACCGGCCAAGAGTCGCCCAGCGGATCCCACGCTGCATTCCCGATGAGATGTTCAACCGCGTGTTCGCCGAGCTCGGCTGCCATCGTGACAGGGCACTGGTCGCGTTGTGGGTGTCGACCGGAGCGCGTGCCTCGGAGCTGCTCGGCGCCCGCTGCGGCGACGTCGACCCCGGGCAGCAGCTCATCACAGTGATCCGCAAGGGAACCCGCGCAATCCAACAGCTTCCGGCGTCTCCGGACGCGTTCGTGTGGCTTCGGCTCTACCAGTCCGA
>PMZN01000102.1:966-1681 GCA_003170375.1 Acidimicrobiaceae bacterium
GCCGCTTATCGGATGGCCCGCGATCCGCAGCTGCCGTTGGCCGATGTGCAGTGGGTGCTCGGGCACGCTCATTTGTCGACGACGCAGCTGTACCTGACGCCGATGCCTGGCGATGTGATCGCCGGTCTGCTGGCACACCACCGGCGTGGCCACGCCATTGGCTCGATGGGCGCAGCCGACGAACAGCCCGACACCGGGACTCCCACGCCGAGCGGGTATCGGCCGGAGTCCTTGAACGTGCTGTTCGGTGGGCGGACCTCGTGACCGCGCTGCAGACGGTCACTGTCACTGACGAACTGGCGATCGCGGCCGATACCCCGTCGGTCGGCCCGGATATGCAGCAGCTCTGGCGGCGATTCCCGCCCCGAACTGCGGCAACGACATGGCCGGTGACTGAGCAGCGACGCGAGCCGCTGCTCGCCGAGCTGCTCGCAGCATCAGCGCTGGTCGATGAGGGCCGGGCGGCACAGCAGCGGCGGCGGCTGGGCCTCACCAGGCTGATGGACTGGCTGGCCGACCAGCCGGGTGACACCTGGCAGCAGCGGTGGGTGGCCAGTGGCGCCGACACCGCGGGGAACGCGGACTGGTGGCAGCCGATGCTCGCCTGGGCACGTCCGGCGGCGCCTCACTGTGGAGTGACCCTTTCGAGCAACCTGCGGGTCTGCGCGCTCATGCTGGTCTGCACCGATGTGATCCGTCCGAGCCTGGACTGGGT
>PMZN01000102.1:1800-3090 GCA_003170375.1 Acidimicrobiaceae bacterium
GTCGCTGCGTGCGAACAAGGGCATGGGCTTTTACCAGCTGCTCCACACCATGGGCGTGTTCGGACCCCAGGCGCCGTCGACGATCCGGGCCTTCGGCACTATCGGCCAACTCAGCCCGGCCCAACTGATCGATCGGTACGCAATCACATGCCGCCCGGTTCGCGACCTGCTCGTCGCCTACCTGCAGGAGCGCCAACCGGGGCTCGATCACACGACGCTGCGGAACCTGGCCTTCAACTTGGGTTGCCTGTTCTGGCGGGATCTCGAACGCCACCACTCCGGGATTGCCTCGCTGCACCTGGCGCCCGAGGTCGCCGCAGCCTGGAAACAGCGCATGCTTACCAAGACAAGACACGTTGCCGGCTCGAACGGGCAGACGACCGAAGTGCGCGAACGGCGAGCTGGTGGCCAGGACGGCCTGGCGGCAGTTCGTGCGTTCTATCTCGACATCTCCCAGTGGGCGATGGAGGATCCGGCGCGCTGGGCCCTGTGGGCCGCACCTTGTCCCGTCCGCCCCGAAGACCTGGCACGGCAGAAGGAGATTCGTTCTCGCAAGTCGCGCATGGACCAGCGGACCCGGGAGCGACTCCCTATCTTGCCGATCCTCGTGGCTCGGGTGAACGACGAGCGGACCACGACGGCCGCATGCCTGCAATCGGCGCTGTCCACTGCGCCTGGCGGCTCGTTCACAATTGACGGCCGGACCATGCATCGCGCCGAGACGAGCCTGGACTACTACGCGGCGCGGACCTGGATCAACGACCCCGACACCTGCAAACGCAGGGACATGACCGGCGAGGAAGATCGGGCGTTTTGGACCTGGGCCGCGGTCGAGACGCTCCGGCACACGGGGATCCGCATCGAGGAGCTCACCGAGCTCAGCCATCACAGCCTCATCCAGTACTCGCTGCCCGACAGCGGCGAGGTCATCCCACTGCTGCAGATCGTCCCCTCCAAGACTGACGCCGAACGGCTGTTGGTCATCAGCCCCGAGCTCGCTGACGTCCTCGCGGCGATCATCACCCGCGTCCGTTGTGGTGACGGCACCGTCGGCTGTGTCACGTCCTACGACTCACACGAGCGCGTCTGGAATCCGCCGATGCCGCTGCTGTTTCAGCGCCGGATCGGCGTCGAACATCGAGCGATCCCCGCCGACACGCTACGCGGGTGGATCGGCCGGGCGCTCAACGGGACCAATGTCACCGATGCTGCCGGAACGCCGCTGCGGTTCACTCCGCATGACTTCCGCAGAATGTTCATCACCGACGCCGTCATGCACGGCATGCCGCC
>PMZN01000147.1:0-170 GCA_003170375.1 Acidimicrobiaceae bacterium
GGCGATATCCAGGGCCTTCAGCAGCACCGCACCGAGCGCCGGGCTCTTACGGTTCACGATCCGTTGGAAGCTGTACAGCACGTCGTCGGCGCTGAGCGTCTTGCCGTTGTGGAATTCGATGCCCGGCTTCACCCGGATCGTCCAGCGCATGGCATCGCTGCTCGCTGTGA
>PMZN01000147.1:209-7086 GCA_003170375.1 Acidimicrobiaceae bacterium
GACCACTGCCACCGCTCAAGCCGGCTCGAAGAGTCCCGCCAGGCTGGGGGAGCGGTGTCGTCGTGGTCGCAGGAGTGGTCGTGGTCGTCGTGCTGGTGCTTGAGCTGCACGCGGCCAACAGGCCTCCCGTGCCGAGGAGGGCCGCGCCTTGTGCGGCGTAGCGAAGCAGGTCCCTCCTGCTCAGTTCGATCTCGCGCTCGGTCATGGACTGCTTCCTATCCTTCACCAGTCAGTCAAGGTAACGGCGCATGCTGCGCGACCACAGGCAGATCGAAGCCGAGAGGCGGCGGAGTAGGAGCGGCCACCGAACAGCGCTGGCCCGGGGGCTATGCCAGCGGCGTCATGACGTGCTTGATCTGGGTGTAGTCCTCGAGGGAGTACATGGACATGTCCTTGCCGTAACCGCTCTGCTTGTAGCCGCCGTGCGGCATCTCCGGAGTGAGCCAGAAGTGGGTGTTGACCCAGACGGCGCCGTACTGCAGCCGGCGGGCGACGCGCATCGCGCGAGAGATGTCGCGGGTCCACACCGAGGACGCCAACCCGTAGTCGACGTCGTTGGCCCAGGCCACGGCCTGATCCTCGTCGGAGAAGCGCTGCACGGTGACGACCGGCCCGAAGACCTCTCTCTGCACGATCTCGGCCTTCTGGTCGACGTCGGTGACAACGGTCGGCTTGTAGAAAAAGCCCGGTCCTGCGATCTCCTCGCCGCCTGTGAGGATCTTGGCCCCGGCGTCCTGCGCCCGGTCGACGAAGCCTTTCACGCTTTCGCGCTGGCGGGCGGAGACCAGCGGTCCAACTTCGACCCCGGCGTCGGCGATGTCGCCGACTTTGATCGACTCAACAGCGGGCACGAGTCCGGAGAGCAGGTCGTCGTAGACCTTGGGACCGGCGACCACGCGGCATGACGCGGTGCAGTCCTGGCCGGTGTTGGCGTAGCCGGCGAACTTCAGTGTCTCGAGAAGGGCTTCCACGTCGGCGTCGTCGAAGACCACGACCGGGGCCTTGCCGCCGAGCTCGAGGTGGGCACGCTTGACCGTCTCGGCACAGGCAGCGGCGATCTTCTTGCCGGTCGCCGTGTCGCCGGTGACCGATACGAGGCGGACCGCCGGGTGACGCGTGAGAGCGTCGCCGATGACCGCGCCCCGACCGGTCACGACGTTGAACACACCTGCGGGAAGGATGTCCGCCGCCAGGTCGGCCAACCGAAGCGTGGTCAGCGGTGTGATCTGCGCCGGCTTGATGATCGAGGTATTACCGGCCGCCAGGGCGGGGCCGAGCTTCCAGATGGCCATCATCAACGGGTAATTCCAGGGGCAGATACCGACGGTGACGCCCAGAGGCTCCCGGCGGATCATGCTCGTGAAGCCCCTCTCGTACTCTCCGGTGGACTTGCCTTCTTGGCAGCGGGCAGCGCCGGCAAAAAAGCGCAGACTGTCGGATACGAACGGGATGTCCGCTTTCGAGACCGTGATCGGCTTGCCGACGTCGATGGACTCGAGCCGGGCAAGCTCGGCTGCATCGGCGTCGATGGCGTCGGCGAGCTTTAGGAGCATGGCGCTGCGCTCTTTCGGCGGCGTGTCGAACCAGACCTCGTCGTAGGCTCTCTGCGCCGCGCTCACCGCACGTTCGATGTCCTCCTTGCCGGCGACGGCAACCTTGGCGATCGTCTTCCCGGTTGCCGGGTTGATGTCGTCATCTGTCTCGCCTCGGGTGGGATCTACCCATTCCCCGCCGATGAACAACGGGCGGTACTTCTCCAGGTTCTCCTCCATGGCGCTCTCTCCTTTCCGCAATCGTGCCCCTAGCCGTCGATGGTCCTGGTGCCCAGCGGGCCCCTGCTGAGGAGCCGGATCGGCGTCCGACCGCCCGGAGTCTCGCCGCGAGTGCTTGGCGATCGTCTGATGGCGGCGCCACTGCGTCGCTGCGATGACCATCGTCATGGCCTACCTCTGAGTGCACCGTAGTTCTGGTGGCGTCATTCGCCCAGGGCCGAAGGTCCCTCCGCTCGGGCCGTGGGCGGGTGGCGGAGATGGCTTTCGCGCCACGGCGCCGCAGGCTCCACGGCGTCAGGTCGCGAGTCCGAATGTCTCGCTCATGTGCTTGCCCTTGACCGAGTAGGAGAACGTGGCCTGCGAGTAGAGCGGACCGTACTTCTTGGTCCGGGTCACGTCCGACAGGACCAGTTTCGCGAGGTACGTGTGGAACTGTCCCGAGACGCAGTTCGGCTGGCAGTCGTTCTGGTAGAGATCGCCTGTGCCGAGGGCGGTCTTGGCTCCCCAGCTCGCCCACTTGACCTTCTTCCAAGAGGCATTGGCGTCTGCACAGCTCATGAGGTAGTTCGCCGGTCTCACCTGCGGGAGGCCGAGGCACGGGAGCACCCTGGGGATGGTCTTGACGGCCGGGGCTTGGCTCGAGGCGACTGCAGCCGGGCTCGAGACCGACGGCACTGGACAGCGAGCCGCCGCAGCTCCACTTGTTGGAAGGAACAGGACGATGGCGACAGTGCCGCCGAACATCGCAAGGGAGATACGCCGCAAGGTTCACCTCTGTCTCGTTGTCTGAAGGCCGTTCCGAGGCACGACCCGACGACTCTAGCCAGCACCGATGCCGAGGGGCATCACGCTCGGCTGTGCGACCGTAAAGCTCGAAACAGGGCGCCGCCGCGCCGGTGCTCAGACCAAGCCGGCGCCGAATCCGCCTCCTCCCTGTTCTCCCCGAACTTCCGTGCTTGCCGGCACTAGCGGCAAGGCGGCGTCCGCGGGCACGAGCGTTGGTGTCGAGCGGTTGAGCGTCTCGCCCCGGAAGAACGACGGCCCTGCGAAGCGCCACGCCACCGCACAAATGAGACCGACCAACGCGCTGACTAGGAAGACCATGAACACTCCGCCGATGTCCCAGTGCGGAGCGAACGGCAACTGCCACGACGTGTAGCTCTGATTGCTGGAGAAGAACCAGTCTGCCTTCAAGCTCCAAGCCCCTGCAGCGAACAGAATAAGTCCGCCAAGGCCAGGCAGGACCCCCTTCATCATGAGGTCACGAGTGCTTCGCGTCAGCGTCTTGCGGTAGTACCACAGGCACGTCCAACCGGTCAGGCCGTAGTAGAAGGCGATCCACACTCCGATGGCCGTGACGGAGTCTGCGATCACGTTCCCGCCCGAGAGGAAGTTCATGAGCGCGTACATCACGATCGAGATCGCGCCCATCGCCACGGTCGCGACCGACGGGGTCAGGTACTTCTTGTGCATGGTCCCGAACGCGTCTGGTACCGCCTTGTACACGCTCATCGAGAGCACCGTACGGGCAGTGGGAAGGATCGTCGTCTGCGTGGAGGCGGCGGCCGACGAGAGCACCATGAGAAGCAAGAGGTGCGAGAAGACCGAGCCGATCCAGGCCGATCCGAACACGGCGGTGCCCTGAACCGACAACACGTCGGTGAGGTGCGCCGGGTTCGCCAGGCCTATTCCCGTTGTGCCGACACCGGCGAAGGCTTGCGCGGCGATCGTGACGAGTGCGTACGTTGCTAGCAGCAGCACCGTGGCGATGATCCCTGCCAACCCCGGGAGCCGATCCTTGTCGTTCGTTTCCTCGTTCACCGAGAGCGACGTGTCCCAGCCCCAGTAGATGAACAACATCAGGACGAGACCGTCGACGAGCGCCGTAGGAGAGACCGTCGTCGGGTTGAACCACGACAGGCTGGGCACCATGTGTCCTGGTGGTGCGTGGCCGACGGCCACTCTGACGAGTGCCACGACCGCATAGACCGCCAGCATGACGAGTTCGATGGCCAACAGGACGCGCTGGACCCACGCCGATACCTCGATGCCCCTGTAACAGATGTAGGCCAGGACGACGATGAAGAGCACGCCCACGAGGAGCACCCAAGGGCTGGTCGCGTTGTCCCCGATGCCTTTCGCGTTGAACAGCAGGAAGCCGTACTGACCGGCGACCTCGGCGAGGCTCGCCATGACGAGGACGTCGGAGGCGATGATCCCCCAGCCGCCCGCCCAACCCGTCTTCGGGCCGAAGGCTCGCGTCGCCCAGGTGAAGGTCGTCCCGCAGTCCGGGTCCGCCTTGTTGAGCTCGCTGTAGCCGATCGAGATCAGCAGCATCGGCACAAAAGCACCAATCGCGACGAGCGGCGCGTGAAAGCCGACCGTTGCGGTGACGAGGCCGATCGTCGCTGCCAAGCTGTAGGCGGGGGCCGTGGAAGCGGTGCCGATGACGACGCTCGAGACGAGCCCGAGCGCGCCCGACTTCAAACCTTTGTCGAGGCTCTCCGTGGAAGGCGTCGAAACGGCACCCGTGGACATCACACGGTGCTTTCGTCCACCATGGCGTCAGCCACCTTTACGAAGCCTGCGATATTGGCTCCCAAGACGTAGTCGCCCGGCCTGCCGTACTCCTCGGCTGCCGCGCGCACGTTGGTGTGGATCGCGCGCATGATCTGCCGCAACTTGGCGTCCACCTGCTCTCGAGTCCAAGAGAGGTGCTCGATGTCCTGGGTCATCTCGAGGCCGGAAACCGCCACGCCGCCTGCGTTGGCAGCCTTGCCCGGGCCATAGAGGACCTTGGCCTCGAGGAAGCGGTCGACGCCTTCGGGGGTGGTCGGCATGTTCGCGCCCTCGGCGACCAGCTTGACTCCGTTGGCCACGAGGTTCCGCGCGTCCACACCGCTGATCTCGTTCTGGGTCGCGCTCGGGAAGGCGCAGTCTGCCGNNTGGAAGCGGTCGGCGTACTCGCGGATCCGACCGCGCCGCAGGTTCTTCAGCTCCATCACGTAGGCGAGCTTCTCGGCGTTGATCCCATCGGGGTCATGGACGAACCCGTCCGAGTCTGAGAGCGTGAGCGGCCTGGCGCCCAGTTCGATCAGCTTCTCGACGGTGTACTGAGCGACGTTGCCACTACCGGAGACGAGACACGTCTTGCCTTCGAGGTTCTCCGTGCGCGTGGCGAGCATTTCCTGGGCGAAGTAGACCGCGCCGTAACCGGTGGCTTCCGGCCGGATCTCCGAGCCGCCCCAGTTGAGGCCCTTGCCGGTGAGCACACCGGTGAACTGGTTGGCGATCCGCTTGTAGTGCCCGAACAGGTAGCCGATCTCCCGGGCCCCGACTCCGATGTCGCCCGCCGGCACGTCTGTGAACTGGCCGATATGACGGTAGAGCTCTGTCATGAAGGCCTGGCAGAAACGACGCACCTCTCCGTCGCTCTTGCCCTTCGGGTCGAAGTCGGCACCGCCCTTGGCACCGCCCATGGGCAAGGTAGTGAGCGAGTTCTTGATGACCTGCTCTAAGGCGAGGAACTTGAGCAGTCCCAGATAGACCGAGGGGTGGAACCTGAGCCCGCCCTTGTACGGCCCGATGGCGCTGTTCATCTGGACTCGATAGCCGCGATTGACCTGGATCTCGCCGCTGTCGTCAACCCAGCTGACCCGGAACATGATCACTCTCTCGGGCTCGACGAGCCGCTCGAGGACCTTCATCTCCTGGTACTTGGGGTAACGCTCGACGACGGGCTCGAGGGAGGTCAGCACCTCACGCGCCGCCTGCAGGAACTCCGGCTCGCCCGAGTTCCGTGTCTCGAGATCGTTCAGGATTGTCTTGACGTTGTTGCTCACTTCAGTTGCCTCCCTGTGCACTCCGTTGTGCACATCTGGCTCTCGTTTGCTCGGCCGTGCCGATCTACCGCTCTCCTCGCCCTCCGCCGTTGGTCCTCGACCACCGACATGACGTTCTTGATCCAGTGCGGCCCTTCCTGGTCGCGATCGAGCTCTTTGGCAATTCTCTCACCGTCAACCGAGCCTGAATAGGGACTTTCGGCCTATGGAGAAATGTCGAGCTTCCTCTAGACTAAGTAGGCGCACGTCCGAAGCTGCATTTCATCGTGCTAGCCCTAGCTGATCTTCAATCGGATTGCCGAGAAAGGACCTTCTCATGCGAGTTCTCGTCGTAGGAGCCGGTGGAGTCGGGAGCGCCTTTGCCCATATAGCGGCGCGCCGGGGCAACTTCGAGAAGGTCGTGATGGCCGACTACGACAAAGAGCGTGCGGAGAAAGCAGCGTCTGTCTCGGACCGTTTCTCTGGCTTCAAGATCGATGCCTCCGACGACCTGATGATCACCGAGCTGATTCGGGCGGAGAACTGCGATGTGGTCCTCAACGCGGTCGACCCCCGTTTTGTCATGCCGATCTACCGCGCCGCTCTCGTAGCGGGCGTCAACTACATGGACATGGCCATGTCGCTCTCCCGCCCACATGCCGAAGAGCCCTACTCCAAGACAGGGGTGAAGCTCGGAGACGAGCAGTTCGAGCTCGCCCCGAAGTGGGAGGAGCGCGGGTTGCTGGCCCTCGCGGGCATGGGGGTCGAGCCGGGACTGTCTGACGTGTTCGCCCGCCACGCGGTGGACAACCTCTTCAGTTCCGTCGACGAGCTCGGCGTCAGGGACGGTGCCGACCTCGTCATCGATGGCTACGACTTCTGCCCGAGCTTCTCCATCTGGACGACTATCGAGGAATGCCTGAATCCTCCTGTCATCTGGGAGAAAGGGCGTGGCTGGTTCACTACCGAGCCGTTCAGCGAGCCGGAGACTTTCGTCTTCCCTGCCGGCATCGGCCCGGTCGAGTGCGTGAACGTGGAGCATGAAGAGGTTCTCCTCATGCCGCGCTGGCTCGACGCGAAGCGGGTCACGTTCAAGTACGGCCTCGGGGATGATTTCATCGGCGTGCTCAAGACGCTCCACATGCTCGGGCTCGACTCGACGACGAAGGTCTCGGTGGGCGGGGAGAAGGTCTCGCCTCGGGACGTAGTCGCTGCGTGCCTTCCGGACCCGGCCCTGATCGGCCACCTCATGCACGGCGTCACGTGTGCCGGAACCTGGGTGAC
>PMZN01000024.1 GCA_003170375.1 Acidimicrobiaceae bacterium
GTCGATGTCCAGGCGGACCTCCCGCTGCTGTCGAGCTTCCTCGGTCATGTCGACCCCACGAAGGGATCGCAGACCGTCTTTAGTTGACACCTGTTCCTGGTGTGTGCGTTGTCGCGGCTGAGTGGACCTTGGCGTGACCTTCGCGCTGTTGTCGCCGTCGCCGGTGTGGGGAGGACCGCCGGGTGGCGTGTCGGGCGGTCCTGGGCCGTCGTCGAGGGGTATGCGGAGCTGGATCTCGACTTGCCAGCCGGTGACGCGGACGTGCTCGACGACGAGACGCATGAGTTGTTGGCGTTCGTTGAAGCCGAGTTTGTCAATGCCGGCTGCGGCGCGTTGGGCGAAGTCGGTCACTCGGCCGCGGAGCTGGTTGTCGGTGGCGAGCTGGTGGCGTTGGGAGATCAGTCCTTCGTGCTGTTCGGTGAGGGCGCAGTGGCGGGCGTCGATGTCCCGGGCGCGTTGTTGGACTTCGGTGAGTTCGAGGAGCCCGGACTGGTACAGGTCGGCGAGGCGGCGGCGTTCTGCTCGGTTGGCTACGAGTTTGCGGTCGATGCGGGACAGCTCGACGGTGAGCAGCTCGTCGTCGGGGACCGGGGTCGCCGCGGTGAGCGCGGTCTGCCCGGCGAGCAGCACATCAGGACGCAGGAGCGCGGCGCGGACTTGTTCGAACACGAAGTCGTCGAGGGTGTCGGCGCGGATGTTGCGTTCGGGGCAGCGCTGCTGGCGGGCGACGCGTGCGTCGGCGTGGTTGGGGCACCAGTAGTAGCGGTGGACTTTGCCTTCGGGGCTGACGATCTTCTGGCAGCCGAGGGCCAGGTCGCAAGGACCGCACCGGACCAGGCGTCGCAACAGCCAGGCTTCGACGTCTTCGGGGAGGTTCCGGGGACTCCATTTCGAGTTGTCCCGGCTCACCTTCTGGGCGGCTTCGAACGCGGTGTCATCGATGATCGAGGGGCAGGGGATGGCGATCCAGTCTTCTCGGGGCCGGCGCCGTTGGGTCCGGGAGTGCCGGCCGTTGCGCAGGGTGGTCACGGTCTCGGTCTGGTTGAAGTACACCCTCCCGATGTAGGCCTCGTTGGTGAGGATCCGGCACACCGTGGAGTGCCACCACTGGGCTCTGTCGGTCGGGGTGGGAATGTTGTCGGCGTTGAGGCGGCGCACGATCTCACGGATGGAGTGCCCGCCGCTGAGGTAGTCGTCGTAGATCCGGCGCACGATAGCTGCTTCGGTCTCGAAGATTTCGAGGCGGGCGGGACCNNGCCGATACCCATAGGGCGCTCTCCAGGACACCACCTCGCCGGCCCGGGCCCGGTAGAGCCGGCCCCGCCGGTTCCGTTCCCCAATTTTCGCTCTCTCGTACTCGGCGATCACGCCTTGCACCTGGGTGAGGAGACGGAGCTGGGGGTCGTCGTCATCGATGGCCGGGGCATCGGCGAAGACGACCCGCACCCCGAGCTGGGCGAGCTCGTCAAGCACGAGGACCTGGTACACGTAGGCACGGGCGAGACGGTCGGGCGACAAGCACCACACCGCCTCGAACACCCCGGCTTCGGCTTGATCGCGCATCGCGTCGAGCCCGGGCCGGTCAAGCCGTGCTCCGGAGAAGCCGTCGTCGCAGAACTCGGCGACCAGCTCATGTCCTTCCCCGGCGATACGAGCCCGGAGGACCTCGAGCTGGGAGCCGATCGTGCCGCGTGCCTGTTGGGACTCGCTGGACACCCGGGCATACAACGCGACCCTCATCGCCGGCCTGCCCCGATGGCCGGCGGGATCATGGTCTGGTCGACCAGGTCGTCGATGGCGACTGGCTCATCGCAGTGCGGGCATAGTCCCCCCAGCCCGACCCGGGTAGAGAAAGCCCCACAGGTATCGCATCGCTGCTGGCCTAACGCCCGGGTCCCGCAGCCCGCGCACTCATATACCGTGATCGGCCGTCGGGGCCGTCCCCGGGCGGGCACCACGATCACGCTCGGGGGTGCCTGGTGCCGGCGCCGCCACGCCGTTTTTCGGCAGGCGTCGGAGCAGTAAAGGGCGCGTCCAGCGGCCGAGAAGGCGTTGTGACACAGCGGGCAGAGGACCGTCGCGGCGTCGTCGCGCGACGGCACGCCCCGATATGGCGCGCCGGCCGGCGGGATAGACGTCGCTCCCGACGCTGGGGCCTGGCGGGGATCGTCGCGCTTTCGTCGTGTCACGGTATCCACCTCGTTCGGAGGGATGTTTCTAGCGCGCACCGTCAGCTCCCTTGGTCGCCCGCGGCGCGAGGTTCAAGGTCCGTGGCCCGATCGGCGACAGCCGCTGCCAGCAGTAGCCCATAGCCAGAGGCCAGAGCCGCGGTTCGGGGATCGTCATAGGGCGTCCACGGCGGGCGGTCGGCGCTACTCAGCACGGCCACAAAGACTGGTTCAGCTGTCGGCCGTTCGATCAGGGCAACTAGTCCGGCCCGGGCGAAGCGCGCCGCAGCGCCGTCCAGCAGAGGGATCCCCGCCAGCACCGACGAGCGCAAACGCTCATAGTCGACCTGAGCGGCCTCGACCGGTGGCCAGAACCGTCTCACCGACGCAGTCTCGCCCGCTCGACGGTGCGCCGGTGCAAGCTGACACCGAATCGGGACTCGACCTCGCGAGCCAAGTCCGATCCCGAGCGTTCCGCCCCGCTCGCCTGCAAGAACGCGACGATCTCGCCACTGAGCTTGGTCGGGCCTCTCCGACCTCGCCGCTCATCCACCAACCCGGCCATACCCCGCGCCGCGAACGCGGCTTGCACCAGATAGAACTCGGCGCGGGAATAGCCATAAGCGGCCGAGGCCGCCACCACCGTCTCCGCGTCGACGTTCACCGCCCGCAACATCTCGTATTTCACCTGCACCTTGTCCATTGCGAAGAAGAACGAACCGCCCTCGCGGAACAGCTCGGCCGTCACGGCCTCCGCTCGGGGATGCACCAGCCCGGCTGCTTCCAACGAGGCCCGACGCGACTCCACGCTCATAAACCTCACCTCCATCACGCTCAACACGACTATGACGAGGGAGCCAACCAATGTCAAGCATTTTGCACCGCAGCAATGATGCCGACGACCTCCTGTGGTCAGCTGATCGACAGATAGTGGTGGAACTACAAGAACTTCGCGCTCACCACGCATGCAATGGCGGCAAATGGGGCTGACACTGCGGTGGACATCGCTAGGCATTTCCGAGGTCCTTGCGGGCTCGACCCGGACGCGGATGCAGCCCAGCTATGCGATAAAGACCGTCCACCGGCGAGAACGGGCCGAGGACAACCGTCAAGAACAGCTTTGCGTTCCGCTGGTGCCAGGAAACACCTACTGGTATCTCTCGGCGGCTCCCGAGTTGCTCGGCCTGGCGGCGGCTCGGCTCGAGGGCTCGACCGAGGTGACACCGTGAGCGCGCTCGCGCCAACGCTCGAGGCCTTCTTCGTCGAGCGGCTCCTCGCTCAGCGTCGGGCAAGTCAGCACACCATCGCCGCGTACCGCGACACGTTCTGTCTCCTCCTCGGCTTCGTGAAGGAGAGGACCGGCGTCGCACCCGCGGCACTTCGCCTGGAGGACCTCGACGCTCAGCTCGTCGGTGCCTTCTTGGAGCACCTTGAACGCGATCGTCACAACTGCGCCCGGACCCGCAACGCACGCCTGTCGGCGATCCACTCGTTCTTCCGGTTCGCAGCGCTACGTCATCCCGAACACGCCAGTCTCATCACGCGGGTGCTGGCGATCCCGCCGAAGCGCTTCGACCGGGCCATTGTCACCTTCCTCACCGACGAGGAGGTCACGGCGCTCCTCGCGGCACCTGACCAAGGTAGTTGGCTAGGGCGCCGGGACCACGCCCTTCTGTTGCTCGCGATCCAGACAGGACTTCGGGTATCGGAGCTCACCGGTCTCACCGGAGGGGACGTAATGCTTGGCCGCGGTGCCCACGTGCGTTGTCTCGGCAAGGGTCGCAAGGAGCGGGCAACTCCGCTCACCGGCACGACCGCTGCCGTGCTTCGGGCTTGGCTGGACGAGCGCCGAGGCGAACCGGCTGACCCACTCTTCCCGACTCGGCAAGGTGCACCGCTCAGCCGCTACGGCGTCACCCTGCTCGTGTCACGCCACGCAAAGGTCGCATCAGGTCACTGCCCATCGATCGCGACGAAAAACGTCACGCCCCATGTGCTCAGGCACACCGCCGCGATGAGACTCTTGCATGCGGGCGTCGACACATC
>PMZN01000130.1 GCA_003170375.1 Acidimicrobiaceae bacterium
CCCGCCGTGCGCTCGAGCGCCTCGACGAGCCGCAGGTATTCGTCATCGTCGAGCTCGACGGCCGATCGCACCTCGGCAACACGCCGCCCTCGCTCCTCGGCAGCTAGCCCTGCGACCCACTCGAGCGTACCGACAAAATCGCGGATGTGGCCAGCCCTCAGCACGTATGCGACGAGCCGAACTGTCGCAGGCAGAACCTTGGCTCGTAGGAGATCGTCGACCAGAGCAACCCGTTGCGCGACCGCAGCTGACGGGTCGCCGAGCGCACGGCGCAATCCACGGTTCGAGTCGACGATCCTCGCAAAACGGACCAATTCGTCCTCGATGTCGTCGATCAGCTCCGGTCGGCCGACCTCCTGGAACAACCGGTCGGCGTAGCCGCGGATCCGCTCGTGAACCGCGGTGCGGCCGCCGAGAAGCTCCTCGGCTGGGACGGGCCGGACCTGACCGGCTTCCTCGGCGTCGGCGGTCTCGAGCGCGAGCTCGACCAGCTCCAGCACGGCAACTGGGAACTCGGCGGCGGGCTCGACGAGTGCTGCCCAGGAGACGAGAGCCTGGGACTCGGGCGCGGCCTTTGCATCCAGGAGATCGTGCACGACACCGCGACGTGCCCGGGGCGGGATGGCCACATCCGTGAGCACGTTGCGGAGCGGGTCAGACTCGGTAAGGGCCCGCGAGAACGCGCCCAGATCGCTCGCGACCTGGTGCGCACGCCCGGCCTTCGCCGCCGACTCGAAGATCGCGGTTGCGTAACCGCGCAACAGGTCCCTCATACCATCGCCTCGGCAGCATCGATCGTCTCGCCGATGAACTCCCGCTGAAGCGACGAGTCGATCTCGGCGGCAACGACCAGCTCGGTCGCTGCCATCACGATGGCGCCCACCTGCCGCATGACTTCTTCTCGGGCGCGCTGGCGCTCGAAGTCGGCCTCGGCAGCGGCGCTTGCCACGAGCCTGTCGTACTCCTCTCGGCCGTGGCGTTCGCCGTCGAGGAGGAACTGGGCCGAGGTCTCGTGAGCCCGCTCGATTATGGCCGTCGCCTCCGAATGCGCCGCCTCGAGGGCCGAACGTGCTTCCTCGAGCATGCGCTGGCCGCTCTCCAACCCAGCATCTGCCGAGGAGAGCGACGATCGGATCGACTCGGCTTGCCGATCCATCAACTTCTTGAGAGGGGGCCTCACGTAGCGGTAGATGAAGACGCCCAACAGCAGGAAACCGAAGACTTCGGCCAGATACGACGCCACCGCTAGCCCGCTCCCCCGCCCGTGGCCGTGGCCGCGGCCGCTGCAATCGCCTCGTCGATCAGTGCACGGTGCTGGTCGACATCGACGCGGCTGCCGAGCACCCGCTCGGCGGCGGACGCCACGAGCGTGTCGAGCCGTCCGATGAGCTCGTCACGGGCTCGTCGACCCTCCTCTGCGGTCTCGGCCCGGGAGGCCTTGACCAACCGGTCGTACTCCTCCTGGCCCCGCTGGCGACCATGTTGGAACGCTAGGTCCGCGCCCTGATTGGCGTGGTCGACGATGACACGAGCCTGGGCGCGTGCCTCGGTCATCACCCGTTCGCGCTCAGCGAGCGCGGTCTGGCTCTCGGCGCGTGCTTCCTCCGCCTTCTGTAGCGCGGCGCTGATACGGACCCGTCGCGTCTCGGACACCTGCTGGAGCGGCGGAAGGATCCACTTCGCAACGACCCCCAGCACGACCAAGAAGATCACCAGCTCGACGACGAAGGTGCCGTTCGGGATGAGGAAGTTCCCACCGTTGCCGGAGCTGGCGGCTCCGGCGCTTGCAAACAGCATCCAGCAAGACCTCCGTCGCTACTTCTTGGCGAGGACGAAGACGAACAGGACCATGAAGACGAGATTGATGAAGTACATGGCCTCGACGAGACCCACGATGATGAACATGATCGTGAACAGCCGGCCTTGTGCCTCGGGTTGGCGGGCGACGCCGGCGATCGTCTGGCTGCCGGCCAGACCGTCGCCGATGGCCGCGCCGATCGCGCCGCCGCCGAGGGCAAGTCCGCCACCGACCATGGCGCCGGCAAGCTCGATCGCCTGGTTGAGGTCATTTGCCATTGGGTTTACCTACTCCCTTCCTGAACGGGTTGGAGATCTGCTCGAGGTTTGTTCGCGCCGTCGGGTCGCGCACGTCGATGATGCTGTGAGTGCTCAATGGTCTCCTGACATCGCGGTCTGGAAATAGAGGATCGTGAGCAGCGAGAAGATGAACGCCTGAATCGGCGCGACGAACAGGCCGTCGAAGCTCTTCCAAACCAAGTCCCCGATCGGGACGGCGAACCAGGGAAGAAGCGCCCAGATCAACAGCACCATGATCCCGCCCGAGAAGATGTTGCCGAAGAGTCGAAGGGCCAGGGTGAGGGGCTTCGCGATCTCCTCGATCAAGTTGATCGGGAAGAGAACCTTGTAGGGCCGGAAATAGTGGCCGATGTAGTGGCCAAGACCCTGGGTCCTGATCCAGGTCGCGTGCACGAGGATGATCACGGTGAGCGCCATCGCGTAGGTCATGTTCACGTCGCCGGTCGGGGCCGGCAGGAACTGCGGAGCGTGACCCGTGGGGATCATCTCGAGCCAGTTGCAGAACAGGATGTAGAGAAACAACGTCATCGCGAGCGGCACGATCCGCCGCCCCTTCTGGCCGATGGACGACTCGACCTGGTCCGAGACGGCATTCGTGAGAGTCTCGAAGGCAAGCTGCATCTTGCCGGGCACGCCGGCGGTGACGTGCACGCGGACGGCCAGCCCGATCCCTATGACGAGCAATCCCGCGACGAGAGAAGAGATGACGTCGTACTTGTTGACCGTCAGGCCAAGCAGCTTGATCGTGGGGGAGTTGCCGACCGTGATCGAACCCGCGTTGGCCAGCAATCCGAGACCGCTCACGTGACGGCTCCCTGCCGGAGCAGCGTGGCCACCAAGCTCACGACGAAGAGGAGATAGAACGCCGCGACGCCACCGAGCACGCCCATCCCGAGGGGCAGGTTCACAACGACCAGGACGATCGCGACCACCGTCGTGAGAGCGAGACGCATCAGGGTGTTCATTGCCATCGGACCCTTGATCTTGCTCGTGCCCAAGGAGTTCAGCCGCGACGCGGTCGACATCACGAGGCGGATGTTCACCAGACCAAGGCCAAGGCCTATGCAGGCGCCCAGGCCGGCGAGCGGGTAGCCGACGATCGACAGCACTATGAGCGCGATGATGGCGACGCCGATGGCGCCGAACACCGTGCGCCGGAGCATCCTCGAGATCTCCGGCAGGTCAAGCTGCTCCAGTACCGCTGCGAGTCGCTCCATGCCCTCTTCTTGATCGGCTCGAGGACAGCATGCGTGCGACCCGTCGGGGCCGGCCACGCTGCTGGCTCTCAGAGAAATGTTTTGACATCGGAGTAGACCACCACAACTGCGGCGATCACCCCGAGCGCCAGACCAACAAACGTGAGTAGCTCACCAGTGTGGAACGTCCTGTCCAGCCAGTACCCGCCGCCCACTCCGACGGCGACGCACAAGGCCGTTGCGACACCCATGCCGATCAGCGTGCTGAAGCTCGGCGAGGGCTTACTGCTCACTCCGATCGCCAATCCTCGCATTGCCGCCACCGAGTCGGCAAGACAATACCCCTGTTCGCCCCGGTCCCCGTCCCGCAGATGTCCTCGCGAATGACAAGGACACCCGTCACCCGGCCGACGCGACACCACCCGGGTAGGGGTCGAACCGGCGGCACAGCTCTCTGACCTCGCCGCGAACCGAAGCCAATTCGCTCTCGTCCTCTCGCCCGCGCAGAGCCCGTGCAATGAGCGACGCAATCTCGGCCATCTCTGCCTCACCGAGTCCGGCGGTCGTCTCTGCCGCCGATCCGAGCCGCAGCCCACTCGCCACGAAGGGAGGTCTCGGGTCGTTCGGGATCGCATTGCGATTACAAGTGATCCCCGTGCGGTCCAGGACCTCCTGGGCGACCTTGCCGGTGAGCTCGGCCTCGAAGGTTCGCAAGTCGACGAGCACGAGATGATTGTCCGTTCCTCCGGCGACGAGCCGGAACCCTTGAGCGGTGAGCGCTCCGGCTAGCGCCGCCGCGTTGCGCACCACCTTGGAGGCATAGTCACGGAACTCGGGCCTGAGCGCCTCCCCGAATGCCACGGCCTTGGCGGCGATCACGTGCTCGAGCGGTCCGCCCTGCAGGCCCGGGAAAACGGCCGAGTCGACGGATTTCGCGAGGTCGGCACCGCACAGGATGGCTCCGCCTCGCGGGCCGCGAAGGGTCTTGTGGGTGGTGAGGGTCACGACGTCTGCGATACCCACCGGGCTCGGGTGGACCTTACCGGCAATGAGGCCGGCCGGGTGCGCCGCGTCGAACATGAAGCGGGCTCCGACCTCGTCGGCGATATCCCGGAAAGGCTGCGGGTCGATGGCACGGGAATAGGCGGTGGCCCCTGCCACGATCAGCCGAGGCCGCTCCCGGACGGCAAGGTCGCGGACCAGGTCAAAATCGATCCGCTCGCCCGAACCGTCGGCAGCCGCAGGTGTGACTCCGTAGGCGACGAACCG
This sequence comes from Acidimicrobiaceae bacterium, assembly GCA_003170375.1. Classification (GTDB taxonomy): domain Bacteria; phylum Actinomycetota; class Acidimicrobiia; order Acidimicrobiales; family Bog-793; genus Fen-455. Next base: position 4,563 of record PMZN01000130.1, read on the forward strand.
GTACAGCTTGCCTGTGATGCTGACAGGCGAGCCGTGTGTCAGGTGCCCACCTTGATCGAGGCGCATTGCGAGGATGGTGTCGCCCGGCTCGACGAGCGCGAGATACGCCGCCAGGTTCGCGTTCGCGCCTGCGTGCGGCTGGACGTTGGCGTGCTCAGCGCCGAACAGCTCTGTCGCCCGCGTCCGTGCGAGGTCCTCCACCTGGTCCGCGACGACGTTCCCGCCGTAATAGCGCCGTCCGGGGTAACCCTCGGAGTACTTGTTCGTCAACACCGAGGCCGAAGCCGCGAGCACGGCCGGGGACGTGAAATTCTCCGATGCGATCAACTGGAGGCTCGTTCGCTGTCGCTCGATCTCACGCTCGAGCAGGGCGTGCACCTCGGGGTCCCCCGCGAGCGCGCCCGGCAGGAAGGCACTCGCACTCGATGCTTCGGCGAACTGTGTCACTTGCTGGCTCCTTCGAAAGGTGTCGTGGCCGGGATCCTGGCGTCAGGCCTGGCGTTCCTCGAGAGCGGCGATCTTCTCGATTCTCCGGAGGTGCCTGCCTCCTTCGAACTCGCTCCGCAGGAACATCTCCAGTGCGTCGATCGCGACAACAATGCCCACGAGGCGCGCACCAAAGCAGATCACGTTCGCGTTGTCGTGCTCGCGGGCCAGTCGCGCTGAGCTCACGTCGCGGACCACTGCCGCACGCACGCCATGGACCTTGTTCGCCGCGATCGCGATTCCCATCCCGGTTCCGCACACGCAAACTCCGAGATCGGTGTCGCCCGACACGACACTTTGGCCAACCGCTGCGCCGAAGTCCGGGTAGTCCACCGGCTCCAGCGAGTGCGTGCCGAGGTCCAAAACCTCGTGCCCCAAGAACGCGAGGTGCTCGATCAGCAGTCCCTTCAACTCGAAACCGGCGTGGTCCGATCCTGCCGAAACGCGCACGCGGCGAGTCTACCGGGTGCTTCCGTTGCGGCCCGCAAGCCCGAGCCCGTCCTGTGCTCGGTTGAGACTTACCAATTTGAGCAACATCGTGGTCATCGTCGTGATCGGCGCGGCAATGTTCTGCGCGCTCGGCGCGATCGCCGCGCCACCGGGGTCGCTGACGAAGGACATGTCGCCGAGCTCGCCGACATCCATGACAGGGACAAGGACCTGACTTCCGTTGGCCACCGCCGTATCGACGGTCTTCGGGCGTCGTCGGTCGCAAGATGGACCGACCAACAATCAGACATGCCCGTATCAGGCTGGTTCGCCATGCCTCCATGTCGTCAATCTCGACGCCACCGCCATCTGAAACTCATCGGTGCACGACTAGACCCACTGGGCGCGACGAACGGCAGGCGTTCACGGACCGGCGGCGATCGCGGCGAGCTCCGCGAACGAGAGCGCGCCCTCCCGCAGGCACTTCGCATCGGGACCGGTGAGCGAGATCACCGTCGACGGCCGGCCGTCGCATCTGCCACCGTCGAGCACGGCCACGACACCTGCACCGAAGTGCTCGCGGACCTCGTCCGCAGTGTGCAGGGGGGGCTCCCCGTGGCGGTTAGCACTCGTCACGCCGAGCGGTCCGGTCGTTCGCAGCAGCTGTCTCAGCAGCGAGCTCGCCGGGCAGCGCAGCCCGATCGTCGCACTATCGCCACCGAGGTCGAAGGCGACACCGGATCGCCGTGGCAGCACAAGGGTGAGCGGCCCGGGCCAGTAACGCGAAACGAGCCGTTGGGCGGCCGCAGTCGCCTCCGCCAGGTCCAAGAGACCGGTCGGATCAGCGATGAGGACCGGCAGTTGGAACTGCTCAGGTCGCTCCTTGAGCGCGAACACCCGGTCGACCCCGCCCGGCAGACGGGGATCGACGGCGAGCCCGTAGACGGTGTCGGTCGGGACCGCCACGACGTTCCCGGCCGCCAGCGCCTCCTCGAGCGCGCCGAGCTCCGACCGGCTCACCGTTCGGCCACGAGCACGCGCGCTCGCCCCGCCAGGTCGTCTTCGACACTCGCAGTGGGGAACCCCGCCTCGCGTGCCATCTCGAGAACCGGTCCCGCCTGGGTGGGCGCGATCTCGACTACGAGCGCCCCGCGCCGGCCGAGCCACGCCGGTGCGCCGGTCACGATCGTCTCGATGGCCTCGAGCCCGCTCGGCCCGGCCACCAATGCCCCGAAGGGGTCGAAGCCGCTTACTGTCGGGTCGAGGCCAGCCCACTCGGGCTCTGCTAGGTACGGCGGGTTGGCGACGATCACGGCGATCTGACCGGCGAGATCGAGGGGCAGGGCTTGGTACCAGTCGCCCTGGCAGAACTGCACGCGCGCCGCCGCCTCGGTCGTGATTCCTGACAAGTTGACGGCGGCTACCTCGAGAGCGGCGGGATCTCGGTCGGTCGCGATGACGCGCACCGCCGCCCGCTCCATTGCGAGCGAGAGCGCGATCACGCCCGAGCCAGTACCGAGATCGACCACGAGCACCTCCGGGCCGGACTGCAAAGTACAAAGGCGGTCAACCTCCGACAAGGCGACGGTGACGACGACCTCCGTCTCCGGGCGCGGGACGAGCACGCGCGAGTCGACGACGACATCGAGCGTCCGAAACCCCCAGTGGCCGAGAACGTGCTGGAGCGGCTCACCCGAAAGTCGGCGCTGCACGAGCGACTCGAGCCGTGCCGCGGCCCCGGGAGGAGCTTGACAATCGAGCTCGCGCAACAGCCGAA
>PMZN01000104.1 GCA_003170375.1 Acidimicrobiaceae bacterium
GCTTTGCAGTACCGTACCGATTGCCTAAAACTACCTGATGGATGCCATTATATCGGCCCCGATGGGAGCGAAATGGGAGCGGGGTCTGGTGCGCGCACGCGCAACTACGGCCCAGCGTTAGCGCGAACGGCGAGGGAGCCACGCGCGAGGAGGCGGTTGACGATCTGCGTGAGGCTCTCGCAGGCTTGATCGCCGAGTTCGGAGTGCCTGATGAGTTGACGGTGGCGGTGGACATGGTTTGATGCCCGAAATGCCCGCCGCGAGCGACACTCAAGCCACACATGCGCACGGGCGTGCTCGTGCTCTTCGATCAGGGTGTTGAGGTAGCGAATCGAGCGGTGCTTCCGACTCTCCGGTTGTTCTACGAGCACAGTCCGTTCTGTCATCGTCATCCCCGGCGGGCTGTCGGAGAAGACCACAAGACAGATCGGTCTCGGCCCGTGGCGCTGGACGCTGTCGGCATCGCCCTGCTCGTCGACTACCAGGCCTGCGTCGACCATCGGCCAGGGAATCAGAGGCCGGTCATCCGCGACGACGGGTTTGTCTTCTCGCCCTGAGTCGATTGCTCCAAGCCCTTCCGCCCAGGCAACATCCTCGGCCGCGTACTGGCACGGGCGGCGTCAAGGGAATTGGAGTCCGGCTGAAAAGGCCGACGGCCCACATTGTTTGTGCTAGCGGGCGCTAGTTCACGCACAGCGTGTACAAGCGACACTTCCGACAAATATGAGTTGCTATAGTTGTCACTGATACACGTTGAGTGTGAACTGGAGACGACCATGGCAAACGATCGGGCTTTGAAGGTCCTCGACCGGTTCGCCAGCGAAGGGCGGACGGCCTTCAGCGCGGCTGAAGTTCGAGAGGCCCTTGGTACGTCGCCTCAGGCCACCTCCAACCTGCTCACCCGTTGGGCCAGCATGGGCTTGGTGGATCGCCTGGCGGCCGGAAGGTACGCCGTCCGCCAGATCGGTTCTCTGGGGACGGCAGCGGTGTGGGACGACCTCGGCTCGGCCGTGGCCGCAGTTTTCGCCGGCCACCCCCACCGCATCGGATTCCTGACGGCCCTGGATCACCACGGGTTGCTGGTGCGGCCGGTCCGTGCCATCCAAGTCGCCAGCCCGTATCGGCCTCGGGAGAAGGCGCTGACCGGACGGCCCCTTCGCGTCATTCGTGAGAGAGGGGACACCGTCCTCGTCGGGACCGAACCTCTCGGCCCGTCGCGCGTCGCAACAGTGCCGAGAGCACTCCTGGACGCGGCCTCGCGCCCGCTCCTGGTGGGAGGCGCGTCGCGGGTCGCCGAGGCCCTCGCGGCGGCAGGCACGGTCGTGGGAATCCGCGATCTCGCCCGTGAGATCAACGCCGATGCCTCCTACCGCCGGATTGGGTCCATCGCGACCACGCTGTCGCTCCCCGTGGCCCAGGGGCTGGAACTGCCCGTGTGGCGCTCCCTGATTGAGTTGGATCGCAAGGCGCGCGGCGAGAAGGGCTGGGTCGACAAGACATGGGGCGTCGCCTGGCCCTATCCCGCAACCGAGCTGGAGGCGGTCGTGGCAGCATGATCGCCAAGGGTGTCATCACGCAGCGAGCCAACGATGAGCGACTCCCCGCTCAGACCATCGAGCGCGACTACGTGCTGGCCCACGTTTGCACCGATATCGGCGCCGTCGGCGACCCGCGTCTCGTTTTCAAGGGGGGCACCTTGCTCCGCCTCTGCTACTTCGCCGACTACCGCTACTCCGCCGATCTCGACTTCTCCGCCATCGACGGTCTCTCGAGCAGCGACGCCGTCGCCCTCGTCGCGGTTGCGGTGGACACCTGCCGCAAGCGCCTCGAAGTACCCCTCCTGGAGATCGTTGACGGTGAGGGTGGTACCCCGTGGGTGAACTACGTGGGGCCGCTCGGCGCCAAGCCCCGGAAGCTCAAGCTCGACATCTCCGATACCGAACTGGTCGAGTCGCACCGCAGGATCGCGTTGCAACCACGCTGGTCCGACCTTCCCGACGGCACGGCGATCGACGGCTACACCCTCGACGAGGTAGCGGCGGAGAAGGTTCGATGCATTGCCGAGCGCTTGCAATGCCGCGACCTGTACGACATTCACGAACTGCTCGACGACGGCAACGTTGATCCCTTGGAGGCCTGGCACCTCTACCTGCGCAAGGCGGAGAACGACGAAGGGCGGGGACGGCAGCGAACTTCACCTCGGGAGTGGTCGGCAACGTTTGAGAGACGCATGGCTGGGTATCGCGATCGATGGGACGGGGAGCTCGGCGACTACCTACCGGGCGAGGTCCCGGCGTTCGCCGACATCGAGAGACGCAGCCGCCGATACCTTGCGCCGCTTCTCGATGCCGCCCGCTTTCTCTCGGAGCAGCCCTAGCCGATCGCGCTGCTCGCAGGCGAACGCGCCGCCCGCGCCCAATCGTCAGCCGCGCCGTCGCTGTCGCTGTCCCGCCGATACCTTCGGCTGAAGCCTCACCCATGTCCTTCATCAGCTTGTCGGTCGCGCCGCGTCCGCGTCCTGCGGGCAACACGAGGACGTCGATGTCCTCCGAGAAGCGCTCCACTATGCGATAGCCCTTCGACAGGCTGGTTCCACCCTTGAAGATGAAGGCAGCGCCGAAGTCGCGAGCCAGCACCCGAAGGACCTCACTCACCCAATAGTCCTTCTCGACGGCGGTGGGGCTGATACCGAGGCGCTCGGCCGCGGCATCGAGCGTCGGCCCGAACTCAACCAAGTCCCGAAATCGGGGCATCGTCAGCCGGTCAGTGCGAGGTCGTGGTGAACCGACTCGCTGCGAGCTGGTCGAACGGTGTCGAGTAATTCTGGTCGGCCGAGCGCGCCGAAGAGACGGCGAAGTCGCTCCCGAACTCGGGGTGGCTCGGTTTGCGACGCGCGGGCGAGCCGGTCGAGACGGACCGTACCGTTGTCAGCGAGATGGGCAATCCGATCCACTGCGTCGTGTGTTGAGACCTCGACGAGGGCGTTCCAGTCTCGCAGGACCTCAAAGAGCGCGACCTCGGCAGGGCGGAGTCGCTCATCGCGGCGCTTGGTGCTGGCCGCACGACTGACGTAGTGGACGGGGCCTGGACTGCGTGGCGCTCGTCCTGGCACGGCGATCGCCTCGCGGCGCGTCACTTGGGTTGAAAGGCCGAGCGCCAGGGCGGCGCTCCATCCGCTAGGACCGGTGCCTGTGCCACCGACGATCTCACCAGCGAGGCGATCCAGTGGCGGGGGAGCCACGCCGAGTCGGGTGGGTGTGCCGCACCAGTAGAGCCCTCGCCGGACTCGGCGGAGATCTCCGGTTCGAGTCATCCGCGAGAGCGTCTGGGCGACCGCGTCGGGAGAGCCATCGAAGTCCTCGGGCCGCCAGAAGCGGTCGCGCGAGGCGAAGACCCGCTTGCGTATCTCCGGCGCCACACTCGTCGTGCTCATGGTCGACATGCTACCAGTGATGTCGGTAAGACGCTACGCGAAGCTGACAAACGCTTGTCGTGGCTTCTCTGCCTCCAGTCGCTCCGATTGCCGGCAGCCACTACGTCCTGCGTCACCCCGACGGTCGCGGCACGACAGTCCCGGTACATCACGGCCTGATGTCGCGAAGGGCACTTTGCGCAGCATCCTCGCTGACACGCAGTTGACGATCGAGGAGTTACGCCAGCTTTTGTAACCGACGCCAATGGGAATACCCGCCTTGAGTCCGCGGCGATCTTCTCTACGACGCGCGTCCGGGCCGCCGATGGTCGTCGATGAACTTCTGAAGGTCGGCTCGGTCAAAGCGGAGCTTGCCGCCGATCTTCACGACCGACAGCTTGTCCTCGGCCACGAGCCGACGCATGTGGCGAATCGAGGTGCAGAGGAACTCGGCGGCCTCGGTGATGTCCAATAGCTCGGGAAATGGCAACTGCTCGACAGTCTTCATGGCGTCCTTTCTTTCCTGCGTCTTGGCTGACAGCGGCGAGGGTCGTGCTCGATTTCGTCAGCTCGTGTTGTCTTCGGTCGGAACCTGCGGATGGCGGTAGCAACGGTTGGACGCCGGACGGCGACCGCTTCGTGACGGCGCCGCTCGGTTCATACGGTCCGCTGTTCCATTTACACGCAGCTCCCGGATCGCTCACGGAACCGCTCACACCGATCGCCATCACTGACCAATCACCGGGCGTCTCGGCGTTGTCCGAGAAACCTCCCGGGAACCTTGTCCGGTCCGGCGCACGAGCGGCGATCACCGGACCTCGGCGGGCTATGCCAGATCCTCCTCTCCAAGGGAGTAATGGCCGTACGAACGGGCGGTGCCTGACGTTGCAGGTTCGCGACGGCATTCATTGGGCTCTTTCGGGCAGCGTCCACGACCCGAAGTATGAAGAGGGCCACTCACAGCAACACTCACAGCAACACTCACAGCGGCAAGTTTCCGGAGACTTCTTTGGCGACGACTTCACAGCCAATCTCACAGGAGACCTCACAGGAAACCTCACAGGCGCAGCTCAGAGCCCACTTGTTGCGATTAGCGAAATCGCCCGCCTTATCCGCACCATGGGCTACAGCGGCAGTGATGTACCACGCAGGGATTCCGGGCTGGCGTCCAGGTTTCTCCGTGACCGCTGCCGGCTCGGGGAGTATGAATCGGTCGTCCCGGTCGGCTCGACATCGATCTCCCGAACTTCCCGAACGTCATCGAGCCTGCCGAGCGTCAGAACGCGCTCGTGCATGGTGGGGGGATGCACTGGCTTACCGACGCGTCGCCGGAACGCGACGCGCGAGCGCGACTCGGGCGCGTCGCGACCCGCGACGGGTCGCAGTACACCGAGCCGGCTGACGACGCGCTGGGGCCGGGCGCTTGCCTCGCCATTCGATGCGTTCCACTTGCCCCTCAGCGTTCCCGTCTCTCACACCGCCTGCCGATCGGCCTCTTGAACCTGCCGATCGCCTCCCGGTCACTTCATAGCGTCACCTGCACATTTACCTTTATTGACCGCCATTTACCTTTTCTTTTGCAGCCATTTACAAGCCTTTTCTCGCCTGTCATAACTGTTCCTCGTGACCCCGGCGCCAGACACCGCTGCATCCCCGATGCGGGGAGTTGCCGGAGTGCCGCGGCGATGATGAGCCTCACGCCGATGGTGCCCTTGGCCTGGCGCTACTACGCCGAGGAGATCGTGCGGGGCCGCGAGGATTACTTCGCGAAGGGCGCGGAACGTCCCGGCCGCTTCCTCGGCCGCGGCGCCGCGGCCCTCGGGATCGCCGACCACGAGGCACACGTGCGCGAGCTCGAGTGGCTCTTCGGCCACGGAGCGGACCCGCGCACGGGTGGCCCACTCGGGCGCGGCTTCGATCCCAACAACGAGCGCGCCGTCGCCGGATTCGCGCTCACGTTCTCGCCACCGAAGAGCGTCTCCGCGTTGTGGGCGATCGGCGACCAACCGACCGCCGACCAAGTCCTTGCGGCGCACGACGCGGCGGTCGCCGCGTCGCTCGCGTTCTTGGAGGACCACGCGGCCTTCAGCCGCCGCGGTCACAACGGCGTCCTCCAACTGTTGAAATGTGCCACTCGCGGGATCCAAGAAGCTCTCGGTTCAGCAGCACCCGTCAGAATGGCGTACAAGCCCCCAGAGCGCCCGACGGAGTCTTCCTGTAGCCGGGAGATTGCGTATCTCAATCGAGCTTCGGTTCCCCAGCCCGTCGCCCGTAGGCCGTCGTAGGCTGCGAGCAATCGAAGGGAGACGAGATGGCGACGGAAGCCCAGTGGCGCCAGCTTGTTAGGCG
>PMZN01000157.1 GCA_003170375.1 Acidimicrobiaceae bacterium
GACGTCATCCGTTTCGTGCAGCGAGCCCGACGCGATGCAGGACTGAAAGTCACCGACCGGATCCGGCTGTGGATCGGGCTCCCGGGTACTTCAGCCGCCGTCGTCGAGCAGTGGAAGGCTCACATCGCGGCCCAGGTGCTCGCGACCGAGATCGAGATCGCGGCTGTGGCCGGCGACCAAGCACGGGCCACCGGGACCGATGACGTCTTCACGGCGGTGGGCGAGCTGTCGGACGGCGACGTCGTCGTCGCCCGTGTCGAGCGCCTCGGCTGACCACGACGACGGCCCCGGCGAAGGCCCCGGCCGAAGGGNNGCGGCTTGCCCAGAGCTCAGGCGATCCAGTCGGATCCCATGGCACCGAAGTGGTGCGGGCCCGCATCAGGTTTGCTCTCGGCAGCCTTGTCGTTGCCCGAGCTGAAGAAGTCCATGGGCTCGCTGTGCCACGCCTCGGTGGGCGGCCCTGAGTCCTCGAGCGGCGGTACTGCGGCAAGGTTCGCCCGCCCGCCTTCGTCCTCCGCGTCGCCGGCGTCATCGGGCGACGGGATCGACGGTGCCGCCGCTGCAGCATCTTCGTCGATATGAGCCTCGATCTCGTCCAGAAACCCCCCTCCGGTACGGACCGGGGTCGGACGATGCTTCGACATCTCTTTCGAAGGCGTCAACGTCTTGTCGACCACACCCAGAGCCGCACGCAACGATTCCGTCAACCTCTTGCGCTCCGTCTCGAGCAGCTCGGACAGTTCCTTGAGCTCACCTGAGATGAGGCCCCGCTCGCCGTGGAGCCGGGACATCTCGTCGCCATGGCGGCGCTGTGCTTCAGAGGAGAGGCGCTGCGACTCCCCTCGTGCGTCGGCCAGCAGCTTCTCGGACTCGCTCCTCGCGGTGTCCATGAGAACCGCAGCCTGTTCCTGCGCCTCTCGAACGGCGAGATCTGCGGTTCGCTGGGCGAGCACGAGGGTGCGGCGGATGGAGTCGTCGTCCTCCTCGGCCGCCCTGTCGGAGACCGACCGCTCTGCGCGCTCGGCCCGGTAGGAAAGCTGGCGCATCTTCTCTTGCAGCTCCTCGACCGCTACTGCCACCTTCTCGAGGAACTCGTCGACCTCATCGGTGTCGTACCCCCGAAGGCTGGTACGAAACTCAACCTCTCGCAGGAGTTTTGCAGACAGATCCATGCCCGGATGGTATCGGCCGCCCGGGAAAAGATGGTGGATGCTGTGGGCCACAGGACTACAGCAGTCCCCTCACGATCAAGATGACGATCCACACGATGATCGGCGAGAGATCCACAGCCGTGCCACCGACGCGCAGCGGCGGCACGATGCGGCGCACGGGCCGCAGCACCGGCTCGGTGATCGCATCGAAGAACCGGGTGATCGGCACCAACGCCGAGCCCGGAGGCGCTGGGATATAGGAGAGCACGACCCGAATGACGAGCACGAACAGGAAGAGGTTGAGGACGTCGATGACATAGGTCAACGGTCGGCGCCCCTGTCGATCGGGCCCGTGGCCTTCGTGGTCGCGGTGAGTTTCAGGACCGGAACAGCCCGTTCTCCTGAAGGCGCTGGCGCTCTTCGGGGGAGACCTCGACGTTCGACGGTGTGAGCAGGAACACCGATTCTGCGACCTTCTCCATCGACCCCCCGACCGCATATGTCAGACCCGAACAGAAGTCGATCATGCGCCGGGCCAGGTCCTTCTCGCTCGCCTGCAGGTTGACGATGACCGGCGAGCTCGCTTTGACCATGTCGCCGATCTCCTGCGCGTCCGAGAAGCGGGCCGGGGCCACGACCTGGGGCTTGGTATGGCGCTGGGTCACGAACGGCCGCACGACAGCGGCGCGAGCCACCGGCGTCGACGGTTCGCGCCCGTCGTCGCGGGCGATCGGGCGCACCGTGGCGACGCTCGCCCGCGGCGGCGCAGGTTCGGGATACGAGCTCTGCCGCACCCGGTTCGCGGCCGTCTCGGAGACCTCCTCTTCGTCGCTGTCGTAGTCATCCTCATCGTCGATGTCCTTCAGACCGAGGTACATCAGCGCTCTCTGCACAAACGAAGCCATCGCCAGCCCTCCTCCAAGAACCCTATTGTTACAGCCTGCGAGGTTGCGGGCGAGGACCGAACAGGCAAGTCCCGAGGCGGACCATCGTCGCGCCGGCCGCGACGGCCTGCTCGAGATCGCCCGACATGCCCATCGAGAGCTCGGCGAGACCCAGCTCGCCGCGCAGCCGCGCGACCCGATCGAACGCCGCCCTTGCCAGGCTCGCCTCGCCCGCAGGTGCGACCGTCATCAGCCCGTCGACGCGGCACCCGATCTCCTGCAGGCCTGCGACCACGCCGGGCACCTGTTCCGGCGCGCAGCCGCCCCGGCCCTCGAGACCGGTCGTGTCGACCTCCACCAGCAGTGACGGGGGCTCGGGCCGGTCGCGGGCCGGCGGCAATGCGACGCCTGGCGCGCCCCGCGAGATCTCGGCTCGGTGCCGCATTATCGCCTCGCCCTCGACGACTCTCGCCACCGCCTGCCAGCAGTCCACGAACCGGGCGAGGCGGCCTACCTTGTTGCGCTGCACAGCGCCGAGAAAGTGCCACCTCGCCGGCGGGCCGACCGTCTCCCACTTCGAGATCAGCTCGTCAGCGTAGTTCTCGCCGAAGTCCGTCAGGCCCGCGGCGAACGCGGCGGCGACCTCGTCGGGCCCGAAGCCCTTCGTCACCGCCACGATCCTGACCAGCTCGGGATCGCCTCCGGCGTGCGCGATCCGGTCCCGCGCCTCAGCGGCACGTGCGGTGATGATCCCGACGAGCGCGACGTCGAGGCTCGCAAGCCGCGGCCCGGGACTCACCGCTCCCCCGCGACGACAAGGCAATGGCGTCCCGTGTCGTTCCGGGCGCGCCATGAGAACCAGCCCGGACGACATGCGGTGCACTGCGCCTCGTCGCTCGAGATCGAGACGGAAAGCGCCTCGAGCGCCCGGAGCACTCCGGCGCGCAAGTCGAGCGCCGGGCGGCCTTCAGCGGTCTTGGACCGGACGGAGGGCCCATAGCGCGCCTCGAGCGGTTCTAGGTCGCTCTCGCCGAACTCGTAGCACTCGGGCCCGATGCAGGGCCCGAGGACCGCCACGAGCTGCGCCGCCCCCTCTGAGCGCATGGTCATGGCCGTTGCTTCGAGCACGCCCGCCAGCAAGCTGCGCCAGCCCACGTGCGCGGCGGCGACGACGCCCTGCGGACTCGCGAGGCCGACGAGTGCGCAGTCAGCTGCGAAGACCACCACGGGGGCACCGGGCAGCGTGGTCACGAGCGCATCGCCCTCCCGCCCAAAGCAGGGCTCCTCCGGGCTCAAGACCACCACGCCGTTGCCGTGGGACTGGTTCAAAAAGCGCCAGCGCCCGGATGCGATGGACTGGCGGCGGGCTTCCAGCACCTCCATCGCACACGACGACCGCGGGCCGACGTCCCCGTCGAAGACGCCGCTCAGCACGACGGTCGCAGGCGTGCCTGCGACCGCGATCCGCCTAGCGGAGGAAGGACGGGACGTCGAAGTCGTCGTCGAGGTCGAGATCGTCGTCGCCGCCGACGTCGAAGACGTCGCGTCCGCGCTGGGCGCCGCGGCCGGCGTCTGGGCCGACGAGACCGCTCTCGGCCCGGTCCCCGCCTTGAGCGCGCGACATGGGCCGTGCAGGCGCCTGGTCAGCGGTCATCCGTGACGCGCCCGCAGCGGGCTTGCGCGGCTCCTCCACGGCGTCGTAGCGGTCGAAACCGGCCGCGATGACCGTCACTCTCACCGTGTCGCCCAGGGCGTCGTCGATGACGTTGCCGAAGATGATGTTGGCATCGGGGTGAGCCACGTCATGGATGATCGCGGCGGCCTCGTTCACCTCGAACAAGGTGAGGTCACTGCCGCCGGCGATATTGAGCAGGATCCCTCTGGCGCCCTCGATCGACGCTTCCAACAGGGGGCTCGTGATCGCATGACGGGCCGCGTTGACCGCGCGCCCCTCACCTGAGCCGGTGCCGATGCCCATGATCGCGGAGCCCGCGTTGCTCATCACCATCTTCACGTCGGCGAAGTCGGTGTTGATGATGCCGGGCACGTTGATGAGGTCGGTGATGCCCTGGACACCGTGCAGGAGAACCTCGTCGGCCATCGAGAACGCCTCGACCATGGAGGTGCGCTCGTTCGAGATCGAGAGCAGGCGCTCGTTCGGGATGACGATGAGGGTGTCCACCTTCTCGCGCAGGCGCTGGATGCCTTCGTCCGCCTGGGTCGACCGGCGCCGGCCCTCGAAGGCGAACGGCCGGGTCACCACGCCGATGGTGAGCGCGCCGAGCGCCTTGGCGGTCTCCGCGATCACCGGGGCCGCACCCGTCCCGGTGCCACCGCCCTTGCCNNCGCCCGACCTCGGGGTCACTGCCGGCTCCGAGCCCGCGTGTCAACGTGCGCCCGATGTCGAGCTTGATGTCGGCTTCGCTCATCAAGAGAGCCTGCGCGTCGGTGTTGACCGCCACGAACTCGACCCCCTGCAGGCCGGCGTCGATCATGCGGTTGACGGCGTTGACCCCGGCACCACCGACGCCGACGACCTTGATCACAGCGATGAAGCTCTGGCCTGGCGTGCTCATCCGCGCTCCATCCTCTCCTGAGTACCTGTTGGGCGATCCCCGAGCAGCTCTGGAGCGATCCTGGTTGGCTTCCGAGTGGCTTCGAGCGGCCATGCCTTC
>PMZN01000058.1 GCA_003170375.1 Acidimicrobiaceae bacterium
GGCCGGACGAAACGCCCGATCACCGGTCGCGTGTGGAGCCACAGCCGGGTGGTGTCGGTGACCCCGAACCCCAGGGCGCCCGAGCTCTCGGCACCATGGAAGGTGCGCATCCCGAACTCGGTGACGATCACCGGCTTGCCCGTTGACAGGAAGGGTTGGAGCATCTCTACGTAGCGGTCCTTGGTCCGGGCCTCGCGGTAGTGATCGACGCCCACGTAGTCGAAAGGCCCCCAGTCCACCTGCTCGAAGGTGAGCGAGGCGTAGGTGAGCGGGCCATCGAACGCGGCGCGCAATCTGGGCACCAGGACAGCCAGGTACTCATCGAGCTTCCCGTTGCTGAGCTGCACGGGGTCTCCCTTGAGGCGTTGCAGGCGCTCGGTCACGCTTTTGCCGGCAACCAGCCCGGGTCCGAAGAGCGTAAGTTCGCTGCCGGCGACGAAGACCACACGCCCCGGATGGGCTGTGCAAAGCGGTGTTGCCGCCTCGGCTGCTGCGACCAGTCGGGCCGCGGTTTCCTCCAGCGAGTGCTCGAAAAAGGCCGGGGAGAACCACACCTCGAGTCCGAGTCCGAGCGCGATCTCAGCGACAACCGTCATCGGTCCGAGGTCACTGCCCACGATCCGCACGGCGTTGGCGTGCAGGTCGTCCCGGACGATCTCGAGCTCGCGCCGCACCACCGACATGTCGAGTGCCGTCGGCCGCGTTGAGATGGCATAGCCCGGGCCGCGGAACACGGTTCCCGTGTCGTAGTGGACTCCCTGGTGCTGCATGTCGCCTCGATCCTCGCGCCCAGCCGCCCTTTATAAGGGATTTGCCTCCCCAGGTTGCCCGGAGGGGTCACTCCGAGGCCCATTTCCGTTCCCTGGTTGCTTCCCGGTCCAACACACGGCCATATTTATGCCCTACAGTTGCTTTTAGTGACCGATAACCCTTCTCCAGTTGCTGGATCTGCCTCAGATCGGCTCGATAATGGTACGTCTGTTGCTCGGGCGCTCCCGCACCCGGCCGGCCGGCTGGCCGTCGCCACCCCGCAGACCAAGGCCGGCCTGTCCCGCCAGGCCAAAGCAGGCACCGCCTTCCGGGTGGCGCCCAACGTCTACATCGTCGGTGCCACCCTGGCACCGGCGCAGGCCGTCGCCCATCACCGCACCGCCATCATCAGCGTGTTCTGGCCAGGCGCAGTCTTGAGCGATCGCACCACCCTGACCGGCGGGATGCCCTTCGAGGGGTGGATCTTCATCGCCCACCCGGATCCCGCCCGCCGCTCCGACCTGGAGCTACCCGGGGTCACCGTTTCACCGCGGGTAGGCCCTGGTCCCCTGCCGGGCGATATGCCCATGCCGGACGGACTCCATATCTCGGGTCCGGCGCGTCGACTCGTCGAGAACGTCAGCATCGCCGGGCGACCACCCCGCGGGCGTCCGAGTCGCCAAGCGGGCACCGAAGCGGTGGAAGACGAGATCGACAAGCTGGCCCGCCACGGTGGTGCCGGCGCGATCCAAAGCGTCCTGAGCCAGCTCGACGCCCTCGCGGGCCAGCTCCCGCCGGGTCCGGTCGAGGTGGTCCGGAGCCTCCTCGCCGGTGTCTTGGGGTCCTTTAGCGGATCGAAGCCCACGTCCGAGCGCCTGGCCGCGCGATTGTCCGGCGAGCCGTATGACGAGCATCGTCTCTCGATGTTCCGCTCCCTCGCCGAGCTGCTCGGCGATACGGCGCCCGAACCCCGTCCCACCCTCGGCTCGCCTGAGCGGTGGACGTGGGAGCCGTTCTTCGAGGCGTACTTCTCGAACTTCATCGAAGGAACCGAGTTCGGTGTGGACGAGGCCCGCGAGATCGCCATCAATGGTGTCATCCCTGCTGAACGACCGGCCGATGCGCACGATGTCAGTGCCACCTACCGAATCGTCTCCGAGCCGGCTTCGCGTGCACTCGCGCCAAGGAATGCTGGCGAACTCCTGGACGAACTGCGGGACCTTCACCGCGTCCTCATGGCGGCGCGGCCCGAGAAACGACCCGGCGAGTTCAAGCTCCGGCCCAACTACGCGGGTGGCTATGGGTTTGTGGAACCTGATCTCGTCGTGGGCACCCTGCGACGAGGGTTCGACATGTTCAGCTCGGTCACCGATCCCACGCATCGAGCAATCGCCTTGATGTTGCTCATAACCGAATGCCATCCGTTCGACGACGGGAACGGTCGTCTGGCTCGCATTGTCTCGAATGGCGTGCTCTCGGCCGCCGGCCAGGTGCGGATCGTCATCCCGACCGTCTACCGCAACAACTACCTGGCCGGGCTGGCCGGGGTCAGCAATGGCAACGGTCGTGGCGAGTCGCTGATCGCCGTTCTGCGCTTCGCTCAAAAGTGGACAGGGGCCATCGACTGGACGACGTTCGAAGTCGCTGACGAGCAGCTTCGCCGGCTCGATGTCTACATGGACCCTGGCCTCGCAGAAGCATCAGGTATCCGTCTCCGCCTGCCCGAGCCATCCTGAGTCGGCGGCTCTCGCAGGACCTAAACAACACCTCGATGGTCACATCGCAACCCTTAGGCTCCTGTCAGCCTCACCGTCATCTTCTTCGCCATCATCATCGCCTTGCCCTTGGTCTTCACTGTCAACGGTCATTGAGAAGCGCGCGCTGACGGCCGCGAGAACTGCGCGCTGACGGTCGGCAAAGCAGTCAAGACGGGTCGCCAGTACTGGCCGACCTTCGAGTTGATCACCCGGCCGCAAGGCCTTGCGAGCTGCCCGAATGTTGAAGTTCCGCCGACGCGGCAACGACGAAGAAGCGGGCGGCAACGATGTCGGTGAGTCAGAGCGTGTCGGACCGGATCATCGCCACGCCCCTGACCCAGGGTCCCACGCTTGACCTCGTACGTCACCAGCTATGGCCGGATCGGCCAGTTCAACCGTCGCCGATATCACCTCTTCAAATTGTTCGGGGAACGGGACTTTCCGCAGTTGTCGCCTGCGCCAGGCCATCCATTGCGCTTGACCAATCGGACCATAGCCATCGAGAACCCGAGCGAGAGGCAAGAGTTCAACGCCGCGGTACGTGGCCACCTGCTCAACTGACCGGATGAGGTCAGCTCCATCGACGGGATGATGCCGACCCAGTAGGTACACGTCACCAAAGTCGCGCCAGCGGGTGTTGACAGTCCCGCGGGCTATCGCCGTGACGATTTTCTCGGCGAGGACCATCACGAGCGGATAGCCACGGACGACTACTTCGCCACCGAGAAGTCGCGGAAGGTGGACTTCCTGTGGCGCGGGCGTGATCGGATCCCCCACGTTGATGTCGACATGGAGGTGGAGCCGTGCGGTCGCGAGGTCGGCCCGAAGTGAGACCCGAACGCCGCTGTAGGCATCTTCGTCTCGGATGACCTCGGCAGAGGCATGCTCGATCTCGAAGACAACACCGTCGTCGAGTGCCTGAGCGGCGACTTCACAGATGACTTGGCGAATGTTGTCGATGTCGTTGTCGAGCACTTCGCCTTGAAGGTCGACGTCCCGAGTCGGCCGACGTTCCCCGAACGCGGCCAAGAGCACCCCGCCCTTCAGGATGAGCTGATCGGCATAGGGTGACCCGGCCAACCGAGCGAGGAATGCTTCCAATGCGTAGAGCTGGAAGAGCTCGTCGACTGGCCGACGGTCGCCCCGTGCCTTGTTCCGCAAGTCGAGGTACGCACGTCCCGCGACCGTTGCCCGAGTTGGCGCGCTCACAACAGAATCTCGAGCGCGCGCCGCAGGGCCGGCTCGGCGCGGGGGAAGTTCCGAGCGAGTTCGATCAAGCGGGCCGGACTGCGGCCTGGCCGGCCGATCCAGCGGCGCAGCGCCTCCCATGCGACGTCCGAGCCTTCGAGGTGACGCAGTCGGACGACATCGATGAGCGAGCGCTCTGCGGAGTAGAGACCGATCGGTCGGCGAGCGCCGACATCGAGCGTTTCTCGACCGAGGTCGAAGGTGCGTGTGTCGAACTGGTGCAATCGGCACGGCGCCCTGAGCACCGGTCGCGTAGCCCCACGGGGAACCGCGATGTCGATTACTGAAGGTATGGCGTCGATCAGCCCGTGACGGGCAAGCGCAGTCTCGAGACACAGCGTTGCCCGAGGGACACGCTCGGCGATCTCAACGAGGTCTGCGTCGGCAAGTGGCGCGTCGGCCCATCGGTAGACACCACCGCCGAGCGCGGTGATATCCCCGCTGTCTCGAAGTCGGTAGAGATGCTTGTCACCCACACCGGCCTTCTTGGCGTCGCCGTAGGTAAAGGTCTCGCCAAGTCGTTCTCGGAGTGCGAGATGGCCGTCAATGCTCACGGGAGGAAATCATACCCACCAGACTCGTATATGGGTACTATTTCCTCACCCGCAGCGCGCTCCGCCCTATAGGCGCGTCGGCCAGGCCGCGACCGACCGCTCCGATCGGAGAGTGCCGGTCTCGCACGGCCGCTATCGACTGCTGCCAGTTGCTGTCAGCCGATCCGGTAGAAGAACCGGTAGAAATTCGGAAACAAAAGAAGGGGCCTCGAACCCGAGACCCATTCTGACCTGCTCTTTTCTAGTGGCGGGGGCGCGATATCCGCGTTAGCTACTACCGCTCTACCTGCGGTAACGCTTGAAGCCACGCTTCTACTCGTGGCCTAAGAAGGTGCGCAAGCGAGGCCATGAAACGCGCCTTCGAGTTGGATTTGTCGGGTCGTGTCACGCCTGGATTGGTGGTCGTCGTGGTGGTGGTCGTCCTCGACGACGTCGTGGTCATCGCGGTGCCCAAGAGTGTGAGCAGTTCATCGCAGCGATGAGGACGAGGAAGGTGAACAGGATGCAGGACGTGAAGGGGACCGGGGCACGAAGATGCCGGCGATGCCGATGATGTGGTGATTCCTAAGCCGAGCTGTAGTCAGGGCAGGTGTGCGGTAACTCACGCTTTACGTGAGTTATGAATGAGTTGCCTAACACGGCAGTAACTAACGCTTTACGTGAGTTACTGGTATATTGGATCATGAGAGGCCCGGATGACACGCCAGCTGGAACTGATCGACACCCTGCTCTCAGAGGGCCGAGACGAGTTCACCTTCGAGGACGCCAAGGCCCACCTGGGGGTGTCCCCGGAGGCGACCGCGAACGCCCTCGCGCGGCTCAGCAAGAACGGCCTGGTCGACAAGCTAGCAAGAGGCCACTACGCGATCCGCCCGTTCGGAGCACTGGGGACGTCAGCGGCGACGGAGGACCTCGGCTTTGCCGTCGGGGCGGCGTTCGAAGGCCGGGAGCACCGGATTGCCTACCTGAGCGCCCTAAGCGAACTTGGAGTGCTCAGCCATCCGGTCCGGACGATCTACGTCGCGTGCACGCAACGGGTCAGGTTCTCAACTGTCAGTCGCAGACCACTTCGCCTCGTATTAGAGAAGCCGGAGACGATTCACCTGGAAGCCGAAGCGGTCAAGAACTCATGGCGCTCGTCGCTGGAGCGGGCGCTGTTTGAATGTGCTCTCCGTGTGGACCTCGTCGGCGGCGTGGAACGTCTCGCCGAGGCGGTCGCCTCCGGATCGCGGGATGTTGACTCGGCGCGCATCGCGCGACTCGCCACTGCCTTTGGAACGCGTGGGCAAGCGGCACAACGTCGCCTCGCGTCCATGGCGACGGCGCTCCAGTTACCTCTGACACTGAGCCCGGAAGTTGGCAAGCAGCAACAGGTGATCCGGTTGGATCCAAGAGACGACCGTGTCGCGTGGACGGACACACGGCTTCGGGTGGCGTGGAACACGACAATCGATGAGCTGCAAGCGGTCGTTGGAAACTAGCGATGCTGACCCGGTTTGCGATCACGCGCCGAGCGGACGACGACGGCGTTGATGCTTCGGTCGTGGAACGGGATTACGTCCTTGCTCACATCGTCGCCCAACTGCACCGAGCAAAGCCGACGGACGGTGGGCAGCTCGTCTTCGGGCTTGTCGCTTCCCACAAGGG
>PMZN01000183.1 GCA_003170375.1 Acidimicrobiaceae bacterium
CTGCACGGCTGTGTCCATGGCCAACCAGAAGAGCGCTTCGCGCACATCATGGGCATGCACCCAGTCCCGGTGGTCCCAGGAGTCGCCGGCGAGGCTGTCGCCGGCGTAGAGGAGCTGGCCGAGCACAACGCCCCTGAACCGGGCCACTGCCAACAGCGCGGCCGCCTCCATCTCGACGGTGATGCACCCCTCGGCTCGCCGGAGCAGAACCTTCTTCCTGGTCTCGCGGTACACGGCGTCGGTCGACCACGTGGTGCCCGTCGTGAACGGCGCGCCCGAGCGACCGAGAACCGCCTCCATCACCAACACGACTGCCGGAACGGCCTCGATGAGCCGGGACGGGGCGAGATAGTGATACGACGTGCCCTCGTCGCGGACCGCGGCCGACACGACGACCGGATGACCCAGCGTGAGGTCGGCGTCGAGCGCCCCGGCGCCTCCGCAGGCGACCACGGCCCGGCAGCCGTAGTCGATCGCCTCCTCGAGGAACAGCGCCGCGAGCGGCGCGCCGACGCCGGGTTGGAAGAAGGCGACCCGCTCGCCGCGATGCTCGAGCTCGAAGATCGGGTGGACGCCGTGCTCGGAATGCAGGCTCGCCACTTGGCGAGCCCCTCGTTCGGACACGACCCTAATGACGACGTCGCCGAAAAAGCACATGACCGCGCGTGCGGGAACATCGACGTCGTCACGCGCCGGGGCGCACAGATGAACCCACGGTTCGATGAGCGCTTGGCGCTCCGGGTCGAATTCGAGGATCGGGTAGGCGGCACGCGCCAGACCGCCGGGCCCGGATCCCGGCGTGGCGGGCGAACGGCGACCGGAGACGGCTAGCCCCCTGAGACGTCTTCCAGGCGCTGGCGCCCGGCAGTGACGAACGGCATCATCGCCCGCAGCTCGGCACCGACGGACTCGATCTGGTGGCTCCTCCCCGCGGCCCGCAGCTCGTTGAAGCGCGGCCTGCCGGCGCGGTCCTCTGCTACCCATTCCCTGGCGAAGCTTCCGTCCTTGATCTCGGCGAGTATCCGCCGCATCTCAGCGCGGACCCTGTCGTCGATGATCCGCGGCCCGCGGGTCAGATCCCCGTACTCAGCGGTGTCCGAGACCGAAAAACGCATGCCAGCGATGCCCTGCTCGTACATGAGGTCGACTATCAGCTTCAGCTCGTGCAGGCATTCGAAGTAGGCCGATTCGGGCTGGTAGCCGGCCTCGACAAGCGTCTCGAAGCCTGCCATGGCAAGGGCCGTCAAACCACCGCAGAGCACGACTTGCTCGCCGAAGAGGTCGGTCTCGGTCTCCTCCGCGAAGGTCGTCTCGAGCACCCCGGCCCGGGTCGCGCCGAGGGCATCCGCGTAGGAGAGCGCTAGTGCCATGGCCTNNGCCCGAGGCATCGGCCGACACGGCGATGAGCGACGGCACGCCGCCGCCCTCGGTGTAGGTGCGGCGCACCAGGTGGCCCGGGCCTTTGGGCGCGACCATCGCGACGTCGACGCCCGCCGGCGGGGTGATCAGCCCGAAACGGATGTTGAACCCGTGCGCGAAGAACACCGCATCGCCGTCGGCGAGGTGCGGAGCGATCTCGCCCTCGTACACGGCCGCCTGCTCCGTGTCGGGCAGCAGGATCATGACGAGGTCCGCGTCGGCCGCGGCCTCGGCCACGGTGACGACACGGAGGCCGGCCGCCTCCGCCTTGGCGCGCGAGGACGACCCGGACCTCAGCCCGACCCGCACGTCGACGCCGGAATCGTGGAGGTTCAACGCGTGCGCATGGCCTTGCGAGCCGTAGCCGATGATGGCCACCTTGCGCGTCCGGACCAGGGAGGAGTCCGCGTCCTTCTCGTAGTAGAGATTGGCCATGCCGCTCCTGTCCTCGTGAGTCGTGGGGAATGCTGCCTTCGATGCTGCCAATGCTGTTGTTGCCGTGCAGGGCGGCCCCGGGGTGGAGCCTTAGGCGATGTCGGCGGCGGGCGCTAGAGCCCCCGACGCCGACAACTTTTCGTCCAGCTTAGGAAGCGCGATCCGACCGGTCCGTTGGAGCCCCGCGATCCCATAGGGCCTCATGAGGCTCTCGAAGTCGTCGACAGCCTCAGGCGTGCCCGCGACCATGACGGTGATGGCGTCGTGGCCGACGTCGACGATGCGGCCGGCAAAGACGCCGACGAGCTGGATGACCTGTGAACGTTGCCCGGCATCGGCCGAGACGCTCACGAGCAACAGCTCGGCTTCGCGTGCCTCGTCGGGGTGAAGCTCGCCGATCTCGACGACGTTGATGAGCTTGTCGAGCTGTGCCACGACCTGCTCGAGTGGCGAAGACTCGACGTCCACGACGATCGAGATCCGCGAGAAGCGCTCGTCGTCGGTCGGTGCCACGGCGAGAGAGTAGATGTTGTACCCGCGTCGCGAGAACAGTCCTGCGACGCGCGCGAGCACCCCGGCCTTGTTCTCCACGAGTACCGAGAGCAGGCGGTGGCGGGGACCGTATTGCCTCTGATCCGGGCTCATTGCAGCGCCCCCGGGTTCGAGGCCGACTGGGACTGGTACACGACGATGTCGTCGTTGGATGCCCCGGCCGGCACCATCGGGAAGACCTGTTCCATCGAGTCGGTCCGAAAATCGATCACGACCGGCCGGTCGTCGATCTCGTTGGCCTTCTCGATCGCAGGTGTCACCTCCTCCGGGCTCTCCACACGGAGACCGATGCAGCCCATCGACTCGGCCCACCCGACGTAGTCGGGCAGGTCCGGCGAGAGGTAGACCTCGGAGTAGCGCTCCTCGTAGAACATGTGCTGCCACTGTCGCACCATCCCGAGGTATGCGTTGTTCAAGATCGCGATCTTGACCGGGATGCGCTCGGCGGTCGCCGTGGCGAGCTCCTGCGCCGTCATCTGAAAGCAGCCGTCGCCGTCGACCGCCCACACCATCCGGTCGGGCCGCCCGACCTTGGCCCCGATGGCCGCCGGCACGGCAAAGCCCATGGTCCCAAGTCCGCCCGAGCTGACCCAAGTGTTCGGGTACTCGAAGGACCAGTACTGGGAGGCCCACATCTGATGCTGGCCCACACCCGAGACGAGGATCGTGTCCGGAGGCGTCGAGGCCCTCAGGCTCTCGATGACGAACTGGGGCTTGAGCGTCGGACGGCGGCCTGCGCCACCGGTGACGGCCCCGGCGCTCCCGTGTTCGGAGCGGTCGTAGGTGCAGGGGTACTCCGCCTGCCAGCGCTGAAGCGTCGCGATCCAAGGGGCGAGCCGGCTGTGATCGACCGGCCCGGCGGTCCTGATCACTTCGACGAGAGCCTCGGTCGCCAAACGGCAGTCGGCGAGGATCGCGACTTCGGGCCTCCGGACCTTGCCGATCTCCGCCTTGTCGATGTCGACGTGCACCACCTTCGCCCCCGGCGCGAAAGCCGAGACCTTGCCGGTCACACGATCGTCGAAACGGCTGCCGAGGGCAAGCAGCAGATCCGCCTTTTGCATGGCGGTGACGGCGGTGTAGTTGCCGTGCATCCCGGGCATCCCAAGGCACAGCGGGTGACTGTCAGGAAACGAGCCGCGGGCCATGAGGGTGGTCACGACGGGAATGCCCGTCAGGTCCACCAGCTCGCGCAACGCCTCTGAGGCCCTCGACTTCAAGACGCCGCCGCCGGCATAGATCACCGGGCGCTTGGCGGTCCGAATCAGCGCCGCCGCCGCCACGATCTCCGTCACCATCGCGAGGCGGTGGTCGAGACGATAGCCCGGCAGTTGCATCGGCGCGTCGTAGTTCGGCACGGCCAGCATGTTTTGCACATTCTTGGGGATGTCCACCAACACGGGGCCGGGCCGGCCGGTGGTGGCCACATGAAACGCCTCGCGCATGATGCGGGCGATGTCGCCCACGTCGGTCACCAGGTAATGGTGCTTCGTCACGCTGCGGCAGACCTCGACGATGGGCGTCTCCTGAAAAGCGTCGGTACCGATCACCG
>PMZN01000093.1 GCA_003170375.1 Acidimicrobiaceae bacterium
CGGCGTCCAGTCGTTCGTCGAGCAGCTGCGTGTGGAGGCTGCACCGCCGATAGGTCGTGGCTCGGTGCCAGTGCGGCGGGAGCCCCGTGAACCTTGATCACCTTTGGGCGGGCTGGCGGTCGAGCTACGTGAGCTCGTTCGGGGATGCAGGTGTCCTGGCCGGCTCGAGCGGTGACCCGACGGCCTCGGGCGAGGCCGAGACCCTGTGCGTCTTCTGTGGAATCGTCCGGTCCGGCGAGTCCGACGAGGTGCGACATGTGCTCTGGACAGGCAGTTTCACCGTTGCGTTGCTGAATGCTTACCCATACTCCCCGGGCCATGTGATGGTGCTCCCGATCCGGCACGTGAACGATCTCTGCGAACTGGCGCGAGAAGAAGCCGCCGAGCTCTCCAGTGGCGTCTACGACGCCGTGGCGGCTGTGAAGGCCGCGTACCGTCCTGAGGGCATGAATCTCGGTGTGAACCTCGGCCGGGCTGCAGGAGCCGGGATCCCCGCTCATCTGCACGTGCACATCGTTCCGCGATGGATCGGCGACACGAATTTCATGACCTCGGTTGCCGGGGTCCGGGTCCTTCCCGAGGCCCTGAGCGACAGTTGGGCGAAGTTACGGGCCGCCTGGACGTGAGCGGGTCCCCGTCCGGTTCGCGCCGGGCGCCCATGATCTGGGGGGAGTGCGGCGTGGAGGGCGACCAGGTCGTCGTCGCCTTGCGCGGGTGGCGCAGGATCGTTGCCACGAGGGGCACCATCAGGTTCCCGCTCGCGTCCATCGTCCGGATCGATCACGACCCGTCGGCACGCGCGCACGTGATAATCGGCCTTCACCAGTGGCGCAAGCACGGCCAGGGAGTCTGGCGGGTCGGCACCTATCACGGGCTCGACGGCTGGTCGTTCTGGTCCATCGGGCTCGGCCGCAACGCGGTGCTCATCGAGTGCTCGGGAGAGCGCTTGCACTATGTGGTGATCGAAGTCGAGGACGCGAGGCGCACGGTGCGAGAGATCCGGGTCGCGGCGGCGAAAGTGACCGGACTCCTCCCCGGGGGTCTGGAGGCGAGCCCACCGGCGCCGGCTCGCGGCCCGGACCGGCGAGACAGCCGCGATCAGGGCGAGCTCGCGACAGGCGACAATTGAAGTCGTGACCAGTCATCGCCTTGACTACGAATCTCACCGTGCGGCGCTCGAGCGCGAGGGCGACCTCATCGTCGGCGCGAGCGGGGACGATCTCGAGCTCCCGGTTCCGACGTGCCCGGAATGGCGACTCTCCGATCTCGTGGGGCACCTGGGTGGTGTCTTCACGTTCTGGGGCACCCAGCTCGAGGTGGCATCGCCCGACGCTCCGGTCGAGCCGGCGTCACGGGGCGTGCCGGCCGGAGCCGGCGTCATGGACTGGTTCGAAGGTGCCTGCGCGAAGCTCCAGTTGACGCTCGCCGCTCGCGATCCTGAACAGCCCTGTTGGAACTGGTCGGGCGAGGATCTCACCGCTGATTGGGTCTGCAGGCGCATGGCGCTCGAGTCTGCCGTCCACCGTTACGACGTGGAGCTTTCGGTCGGCTTGCCTACACCGCTCGATCGGGATCTGGCCGTCGACGGGATTGACGAGTGGATAGGGGTCCACCTTGCGACCGATGTTCCCGAGTCACCGGACGTCTCGCTCGGTGGCGTGCTGTGCCTGGCCTGCGCTGACCACGCTGCAGCCTGGACAGTGGAGATCGCCGCCGGCCGGCTGCGCTGGCGCGAGGGCAGGGGCCCGGCCGACGCGGTTCTCGTCGGCTCCGCGTCGGACCTGTACCTGTACTGCTGGAACCGCAGACCTCTCGAGGTGCTCGAGCTGACGGGGAACCGGGAGGTCGCTGCCAACTGGAGCTCTCTGACGGTCTGAGCTCCTGCAGCGCTAGGTGTCAGCGGCCTGCTTGGCGAGCTTTTCGGCTATGGGCGCCGGCACCACTTCGTGATGGTCGTGGCGCACGGTGAAGCGACCCCGGCCACCGGTGAGCGAGCGGAGGTCGGTGGCGTAACGCTGGATCTCCGACGCCGGCACCAACGCGATCACGACCTGTTCACCGCGCTCTCCGGCCTCGGTACCGAGCACCCGGCCCCGCCTCGAGTTCAGATCACCGAGGATGTCGCCCTGATAGGCCGCAGGCACGGTGACCTCGAGCCGGCAGACAGGTTCGAGTATCACGGGGCCGGCAGCGGCCAGAGCCTCCTTGAAGCCGAGCGATGCGGCCATCTTGAAGCTCATCTCCGAAGAGTCGACCGTGTGGTACTTGCCGTCGTAGCAGGTCACCCGGACGTCGACGACGGGGTAGCCGAAGTGGCCCCCCGTGGACATCGCTTCCTGCACGCCCTTTTCCACAGCTGGGATGAACTGTCGGGGTATCGAGCCGCCGACGATCGCGTCCACGAAGGCGAAGCCCTCACCGCGCTCGAGCGGCTCAACCCGCAGGTTGGCAACGCCGAACTGGCCGTGGCCCCCGGTCTGCTTCTTGTACTTGCCCTCGGCCTCGGCAGACTTGGTGATCGTCTCGCGGTAGGGAACCAGAACCGGCTCGGTCTCGACCGCCACGCCGAACTTGCGGTTGAGCTTCTCGCACACGATCTGCAGATGCGTGTCACCCATGCCCGACAACACTGTCTGGTGTGTCTCGTCGTCCCGGCGAACCAGGAGCGCAGTGTCCTCCTCCTGCAGGCGGTGGATCGCCGTCATGAGCTTGTCATCGTCGCCCTTGGCCTTCGGGTGGACCGCGATCGACAGGACGGCGGTGCGGAGTCTGGGTCCCTCTGCGACCACTGGCTGGTTCTTCGGTGCCAAGGTGTCGCCGGTGAGCACGCCGCTCAGTTTCGCGACGGCGACGATGTCGCCGGCGGGGGCGGACGAAGTGGGCTGGGTCTCCTTGCCTCGCATGACCTGAAGAGCGTGCAACTTCTCCTCGGAGTGACTACGGCTGTCGAAAAGGGTCATGTCTGGCCGGAGCGTTCCGGAGAGCACGTTCATCAGCGAGATCCGTCCGACAAAGGGGTCGGCGATCGTCTTGAAGACGCGCGCGAGGGGCGGCCCGTCGGGGTCGCGGGGGAGCTGGACCGTGTCGTTCCCCGCCCGCACCGTGAACGACCGGCGGGCGAGCGGGCTCGGCCCGATCTCGCAGATCAGCGAAGCCAGGCGGTCGACGCCCACGCCGGTGAGTGCCGACCCGCACACGACGGGAAACACGCTCGCGGAGGCGACACCGTGGGCGAGCGTGGCTTCCAAGTCCTTGGTGGAGGGCACTTCGCCTTCGAGGTAGCGCTCCATCATCTCGTCGTCGCCGACGACGATGCCTTCGATCAATGTCTCGCGAACACGACGCTGAAGCTCCGAGATGTCCTCGGGGATCGGCCCGGTGGTGGGCTTGCCCGCGCCGTAGGTGATGGCGGAGTCGGTGAGGAGGTCCGCGATCCCCTTGAAGGCCGCCTCACTGCCGATGGGCAGTTCCAAGGGTGCGATGCCGGAGCCGAAGCGCTCGCGCAGCTGGTCCAGCGTTCTCTCGAAGTCGGCGCGCTCGCGATCGAGCTTGTTCACGAACACCAGCCTGGGAATGCCTAGCTCGGTCGCCAGGCGCCAGGTCTCCTCCGATTGGACCTCGACGCCCTCGACGGCGCTGACCACTAGCACGGCGAGGTCGGCGACCGACAGGCCCGCCTCGACCTCGGCTATGAAGTCGGCGTACCCCGGGGTGTCGATGACGTTGATCTTGCAGTCCTCGAAAAGAAACGGGGCCAGTGCCAACGAGACGGATATCCCCCTCTTCACCTCTTCGGGCTCGAAATCGCAGACTGTCGTCCCGTCCTCTGTCCGTCCCGGTCGGGACAGCACGCCGCCGGCTACCAGCAGTGCTTCGGCAAGGGTTGTCTTGCCGGCACCGCCATGGCCGATGAGCGCGACGTTGCGGATCTTCGCGGACGGCACGGCGTTCACGTGGGTACCTCACTTCCCGCGACCGGCTTCACCGTGGGTGACTGGTCGACGAACTCGCTGGACAGGTTGCGAGCCTATCGGTCGCGTGCGCGGTACGAGGAGGCCGGAGGATTCGCGAGGGGCTCTGGTATCCTCTTGAAGAGAGGGTCGATGCCACGCATGCTTGTGTGACAGGGGTTTTCGACTGCGGTACCGCCAGACAGGAGCGAGATGATCGACGGCCACCGGGGCCAGTCAACGGCTAGTGGCATCGAAGATGCCGCAGTCGGCGATCAGGCCGCGCCGACCCCTGAGCCGACCCCGCCGGCCGAAGTGGCGACAAAGTCACCCGGACGGGGGATCCGAACGGGTTTCGGGGTGGGTGCCCGTCTCGCACGACACGGCGTCACCGCGAACGAGGTCACGGTCGCCGGCATGGTTCTCGCCGGCGTCACCGGGGTCACCATCGGTCTCGGGCGCTTTTGGGTCGGCGTGGTGCTGCTGACCGTCGGCGGCCTCATGGACACCCTCGATGGCGTCGTCGCAAAGGCTGCGGGCACGGCTTCCAAGAAGGGCGCGTTCTTCGACTCGGTCGCTGACCGGGTGTCCGATGCGCTCATCTTTGGCGGCGTGGCGTGGTACTTCGCCTCGGGCAGCCAGCCCCGGCTGGCGGTCTTGCCGTTCGCGATCTTCGGGGTCAGCGCGGTCATCTCCTACGAGCGAGCGAAGGCGGAGTCCCTCGGTTACGACGCCAAGGGCGGCCTCATGGAACGGGCTGAGCGGCTCATCCTGCTCGGTGTCGCACTGGTGCTCCACGTGATCTTCGTGCCCCTGCTCGGGCTGCTTCTGGCGCTGACGGTTTTCACCGCTGTGCAGCGCTTCATGAAGGTCTGGCGCCAGGCGAGCCCAGAGACGGCCAGCTCTGCAGCTGTGCGCGGGCCGTGGCGCCGGGGGCGTGTCGAGTCGCGCTGGCAGACATGGCGTCAGCCGCGCGCGAACGGTACGAGGCGCCGGGCGACGACGCCGAGCCGCGTTCGTGCCCGCCGCCGGACCGAACCGCTGGGTGTGAGGCTGCGCCGCGTCCTTGCCAGCGAGCGCTCCGGTATTCGCCGTGTCGGTCCTCGGGCCGAGCGTCGCAGACTCGTCGTCGGGTCGGCGCGGCGCCGGCACCCCGGCACCGATAGCTGATCACCGCTCCGCAGTCCGGTCGGGAACAGTCGGGCAGCCGCTGATGGCGACGCCGGACCAGTGGGCCCGCTACCTCACTTATCGGGGCCTCGCGGCAGCCCTGCAGGTCACTCCTCGCCCGATTGCCGGTGCCCTGGCGACCGCTGCCGGTTTCACGATCTCCGAGGTTTGGCGCGACAAGCGACCACTCGTGAGTTCCAACCTGCGACGAGTGCTCGGACCGGAGGTCGATGACGCTGCCATCCGCCGGCTCGTCACGAAGGCGTTTAGCTCCTACGCGCACTACTGGGTCGAGTCTGCACGGGTAGTGGGTCTGCGGTCGGACCAGATCGAGTCGACCTTCAGCATCGAGGGCTTCGAGCGGTTCCGTCTGGAGATGGCGAGGGGCCACGGTGTGGTGATCGTGCTTCCCCATGTCGGCTCGTGGGAGTACGGGGGTCGTTGGCTCGCCCAACAGGGGTACCCGATGACCACCGTTGGCGAGTTGCTGGAACCTCCCGAGCTGTTCGACTGGTTCACCTCGCAGCGAGCGACGCTCGGCCTCACCGTGTTGCCCCCCGGCCCCGGCACGACCGTCCGGCTCCTCGACACGCTGCGGGCAGGCCGCGTCGTGGGACTGTTGGCGGACCGAGACCTCGTCGGCAACGGCGTCGAGGTTGAGCTTTTCGGTGAGAGGACGACGCTCCCCGCAGGCCCGGCGCTCCTTGCCCTGCGCTCAGGGGCACCGCTCATGACCTGCGCGATCTATCAGAGGCCGCGTGGCCTGTACCACGCTGTGTTGCAGCCCCCGCTCGACTCGACACGCACTGGGCGGATGCGCCAGGACGTGCAACGTCTCACCGAGGAGATGGCGCGCTCTCTCGAGGGGCTCATCCGCCTGGCACCCGAGCAGTGGCACCTGTTCCAGCCGAACTGGCCGTCAGACCGTGAACGATACAGCTGACCTGCGGTTATTGGTGCAGGCCCCGCCTGCGTGACACGAGGTTGACACGCCAGCTTGCGCGGCCGGGTCAGCTCGGATCCACCGGCGGCCAGGGTTCGCTCGGCCTCGTCTTGAGCTGAGCGGCGTCGCGCAGGCCATTCCGTAATGCCGTGGCGGCAGGGCTCCCCGCCCTCTCGGCCGCTTCCGCGAAACGCTCGAGCTCTACCAGGACGGCGACGACCATCACGTCGAGTGGCGGAGGGAGAAGCCCGGGAACATTTCGGGAACAGGCCTTCGGTACCTTGCCTTCGGAAGCCACCCAACGACCCGAAGTAGGAGAGATGAT
>PMZN01000018.1 GCA_003170375.1 Acidimicrobiaceae bacterium
TGGGCTCGCCGGGCTACGCCAAGGATGCCGGCCGGGCATACGTGTTCACCAACACGGCTGGCGGCTGGAAGCAGGTCGCTGAGCTGAAGGGCTCCGACACCGTTGCCGGTGATTACTTCGGCTACTNNGCCGTCGTGGGCTCGCCGGGCTATGCCAAGACCGCGGGCCGGGCATACGTGTTCACCGACACCACTAGCGGCTGGAAGCAGACCGGCGTGCTGAAGGGCTCCGATACGGGCGCCAACGAGGGCTTCGGCTATTCGCTGGCCATCTCGGGCGCGACCGCTCTCGTGGGTGCGCCGGTCTACACCAAGAACGCGGGCCGGGCATACGTGTTCACCGACACGGCAAGCGGCTGGAAGCAGGCCGCCGAACTGAAGGGCTCCGACACCGTCGCCAGTGACGGCTTCGGCATCTCGGTGGCCATCTCGGGCACGACCGCTCTCGTGGGTGCCGACGGTCACGCCAAGCAATCCGGCCGGGCGTACGTGTTCACCAACACGGCCAGCGGATGGAAGCAGGCGGCCGAACTGAAGGGCTCCGACACCGTCGCCGCTGATGGCTTCGGAATCTCGGTGGTCATCTCGGGCGCGACTGCCATCGCGGGTGCACCGGATCACGCCAAGCAATCCGGCCGGGCCTACGTGTTCACCAACACGGCCAGCGGATGGAAGCAGGCGGCCGAACTGAAGGGCTCCGACACGGTCGCCGAAGATGGCTTCGGCGTCTCGGTGGTCATCTCGGGCACGACCGTCGTCGTGGGTGCACCCGATCGCGCCAAGGATGCCGGCCAGGCGTACCTGTTCAAGGCCTGAAGCGCCCAACGGACTGAGCCGTGAGCGAGCGCTCGCGGCACTCGGTCGACTCGTTCGCAGGTCGATGTGTCAAGGAGCCGAGGCCCTTGAGCCGCCCTTCCATTCACTTGCGACACCTCCGGGGGGGCCTCGGAGATCACGGCGGCCATGTTGCCGGCGCCCATCCGCGATTCCTAGTGCAGCTGCAACCCTGATCGGTGTGGTGCTCCTGCTGGGCGTCGTCGTGTTCGGCTTTGTCCTTGGGCCGAAGTGGTGGCACTGGGGGTCGTTCATCGTTCTGACCATCGTCCTGTTCATTCCGCTGGCGATGGCGTTCTTCATCCCGTTGCCCATCGTGGTCGTGCTGAACGTCGCGATCAGCCACAGCGTCTGGCTGAAGAAGCACGGCGCTCCCACCATGAAGGGCATCACCGCGTTGAGGTGATGATCGACCGGCGCAGGATCTCGGCGTGCCGGCGCGCAGCCAGCACATCGACAAGGCAGCAGCTCATCACTTGACGACCGTGAGAGTCTCCTTCGCCGAAGCTGATCTGTCGAAGTCCTTGCTGCCGCCATAGGTAGCGACGAGGCGGTAGGCACCCGCCTTGAGCCGCTTGGCGGACAGCCTGCAGGAGCCCTTGCCCGACGACAGCGTGATGACGCACAGCGTGGTGCCGGGCTCGGTGATCGTCACCCTCCCGGTCGGCGTCGTGCCGGAGTACTGCGGGGAGACCGTGACCGATACGACTTCGGCCTGCTCGTGCCCGTAGGTGACCTTTGTCGCAAACGGCTTGAGGGCGGTCCTGGTTGTTGCCCTGGCGACTGTGAGGGTCTCCTTTACAGAAGCCGAGCCGTCGAAGTGGGTGCTGCCTGCGTAGGTGGCGACGAGGTGGTGGCTGCCCGTGTTGAGCCCCTTGGAAGAAAGCTTGCACGACCCCTTGCCCGACGACAGCGTGATGACGCACAGCGCGGTGCCGGACTCGCTGATCGTCACCCTCCCAGTCGGCGTCGTGCCGGAGTGCTGCGGCGAGACCGTGACCGACAAGTGCTCGATCTGCTCATGTCCGTAGGTGAGCTTTGTCGCAGACACCTTGAGGGAGGTCTGCGAAGTTCCGACGGTGTAAATGATGCTCGCCGTCCCGGTCTGACCGTCCTTGCTGGTGGCGGTGACGGTGTAGGTGAAGCTCCCCGTCGCCGAGGTGTCGAGGTGTCCCGGGGACGCGACCCCGTTGCTGTCGAGGCACGTGGCGATACCTGGGCCGGACGGCCCTTCGATGCAGCTGAAGCTCGTCGCCACGGTCTGGCCGACGGCGTAGTTCTGGCTGTTAGCCGGCGAACTGATCGCCGCCACCGGCGTGGCCAGGAACGTGAACTGATCGTGCGCCGTGACCGGACTCGTGGTGAAGTCCTCGACCGACATCACGATGTCGACCGTTCCCGCGGCGTGCGACGGCAGGAGGACCGTGCAGTGGGTGGTACTTGAGCAGACGGCGGTCACCTGCGTCGTTCCGATTGCGGCCATGTCCGCCCCGGAGATGGGGAGGAATCCTGAACCCGTGACTGTCACGGTCTTGGGCGCGCTCGCTGCGCCTTCGGACGGAGAGACGCTTGTCACGTTGGTCGTGTCGAGCTTTGTGCGGTACTGCCGGCACATCAAGGCGGCGAGGCCGGGATAGAAGTTGCTGGCTGCCCCCGACGCCGTGAGACCGCTGACCGCCGGTGTCCCCAACCCGCTTGCCATGTCGTAACCCGGAGTCGACGGGTAGAGACCTCCCGAATAGCCCGATTTTGTGTAGTCGTTGTTTCCATCCGTAACGTCGCGGAGCGCTTCGGTGACGCCCTGGCCCGAGTAGATGTAAGACGCGTCGCTTTCAGCCACGGCGTAGAGGCCTTCTGGGAGCACACCGGCGTCCCCTCCCACGTTCGATCCGTAGTCTGCGCAGAACGGTGAGGAATCGATCAAGGCGGCAACAGCGGCCCACAGCGGCGCGGCCGCACTTGTACCCCCGGCCCGTCCCCAGCCGCTGACGCCGGTTCCGGGCCCGGTGTAGTAGATCGTGTAACCCGTGTTGGGATCAGCGTCGGCCGAGACATCGGGGACCTCGCGCGCATAGCCCGTCGCGCAGTCGGTAGAGTCGGGTACCGAGTAGGAGCTGATCAAAGCGGGTATACCCGGCTGATCCTGGTAAGAAGGCATGCACGAGACAGCCGACACGCCACCACCACCTGCACCGCCTGAGCCGCTCGAGTCGTTCCAGACCGTCTCGGAGTCGGCACCGATCGACGTGCCGCCGACCCCGATTACATAGGGCTGGCTGGCGGGGTCTCTGACGGAGAGTGAGGACGCATTCGTCGTGCCAGGATCGCCATAACAGTCGGTCGAGCCGTTGTCGCCGGCAGCAGCAAACACCGTCTGGCCCTGCGTGGCAGCCTGTTCGAAGACGGCGCTCTCCGCCTGGACCGGTGCGATCCCTTCGTCCAGCTCGCAGAGCCCCCACGAGATGGAGACAACCTGATCGACGTCGGCGTTCACGATCGCCGAATAGACGTCCAAGTTGTCCTGGCTCCCGCCATTGGGTTCCTGATAGGCGTCGATCGTCGCCTCCGGAGCAAGGCCGATGACGTCCTCGATGTCGAGGGCCGCCTCGCTGCTGTTGCCAGCGCCGGCAACGACGCCGCCGTCGACCGGGATGTAATTCACAGTGGCGTTCGTCCCATAGCAAGCCTGGTAGGCGGCAATGTCGGCCGGCGAGTCCGGCTCGAGCTCCACCAGGGCGACTTTGACGCCCTGCCCGAAGTCGCCGAGGCCATAGAGCGGCTTCATGTCGTAGTACGAGGCGAGC
>PMZN01000192.1:0-1445 GCA_003170375.1 Acidimicrobiaceae bacterium
GCGTCCCAACCCCCGGGCGGCGGCGCGCCGCTGTAACCGGGCGGCGGCGCCTCCCATGCGCCGGGAACCGGCGCATCCCATCCTTGAGGCGCGCCCTGGCCCCACTGGCCCTGAGGAGGTGAGTTCCAGCCTTCCCGAGGACGGCCTTCGGAGTCGCGCGGACCCGGGGACCAGTGCTGGTCACCTCCTGCCCAGCCCGTGGGCCCCGTCTTTGGCCGCGTGGTGAAGCACGCGATCAGGTACATGACGACACCGATGAGCGAGAGCAGGAAGAGGAGAACCGCCCACATGCCAGACGGGACTCTCCAAGGAGTCACGCCGCGGGCCCGCTTGTAACGCTCCGAAAGGAAATAGCCCAAGGATCCCAAGACGACACCCAGCACGAAACCGTCCACGAGGGTGGTGCTGGTGTAGACGATGGTCAAGCCGATGAGCTGCACAACGTGCACACGTCGAGCGTAACCGCCCATCGCACCGCTGCTGCGAACCTGTCCTCGACGACGGGAGATCGGGCGTCAGTCTGTGCCCGCGCCAACCCGTCCCGGCTCCGAGGTCCCCCGGTCGGAGACGCCGGACGACCCGGGCCCTTGAGACGGCCATAGGATCGCCGCCGTGACCCATGACGCCCAGCGCTCCCCGCAGAGATGAGCTCGACCCCGAAGGTGGCCCTCACCGTCGCTGGAAGCGACTCTGGCGGCGGTGCAGGCCTCGCTGCCGACCTGCGTACCTTCTGTGCGCTGGGCGTGTTCGGGACGCTGGTGGTCACTGCGGTCACCGCCCAGAACACCGTCGGCGTACGTGACTTCCTTGCGATGACCCCGTCGATGGTCGCGGCGCAACTCGACGCCGTCCTTTCCGACATGCCTGTGCGCGCCGCCAAGACGGGGATGCTGGCCACCTCCGGCATCGTGAAGCTGCTGGCGAGCCGAGGTGCTGCCGGCAAGCTCCCGCCGCTCGTGATCGACCCCGTTCTCGTCTCATCGAGCGGCAAGCCGATGTTCCCCTGTGACGACGTGGCCGGCGCCTATCGCGGCCTGTTCGCCCATGCCGCTGTCGTAACGCCGAATCTGCCGGAGGCCGCCCTGCTGACCGGCCGTCAGCTTGGCGATCTCGACGCCGTGGAGGAAGCCGCCCGCGAACTGCACGCTCTTGGGCCGCAGCTCGTGATAGTGAAGGGCGGGCGTCGACGCGGCGCCGAGGCCGTCGACGTCGCGTTCGACGGACGGTGCGTGACGCTGCTCCGGGCTCCGTGGATCGATACCGCGAACGTCCATGGCACCGGTTGCACGTTCTCGGCAGCGATTGCCGCGAACCTCGCCCTCGGCCTCGAGCCGCTCGAGGCGGCGTTCGAGGCCAAGCAGTTCGTCACCCGGGCCATCCTCGGGGGCTCCCAATGGCACCTCGGTGCCGGCCACGGTCCTCTCGATCAGCTCGGAGCGGCTGCG
>PMZN01000192.1:1465-12871 GCA_003170375.1 Acidimicrobiaceae bacterium
GCTCAGAGCTGCTCCGGCGCGCCATAGGGGTGGAGCACCTCAGGCACGGCCACGTGACCGTCCTTGTCCTGATTGGCCTCGAGCAGAGCGATCAGGAACCTGGCCGTCATGGCGGTCCCGTTCAAAGTGTGCACGAACCGGAGCGACCCGTCCCCGTCACGGAAGCGGACGTTCAGCCGCCGAGCCTGGTAGTCGGTCGTGTTCGAGCAGGACGTGATCTCCCGGTACCGTTGCTGGCTCGGGATCCAAGCCTCGACGTCGTACTTCTTGGCCGCGGACGGCCCGAGGTCGCCGGCCGCTGTGACCACGACCCGGTAGGCGATCCCGAGGCCCCCCACGAGGTCCTCCTCGATCGCGAGGATCTCCTCATGATGCTCGCGGGAACGCTCGGGGAGAGCGAAGAAGAACATCTCCACCTTGTCGAACTGGTGCACCCGGAAGATGCCCCGGGTGTCGCGCCCGGCCGCGCCCGCCTCGCGCCTGAAGCAAGTGGAGTAACCCGCGTAACGCAACGGGAGCTCCTCCGCGGGCAGGATCTCACCCTGGTGGAGCGCCGCGAGAGCGACCTCGGAGGTTCCTGTCAGGTACAGCCCGTCACTGGCGACCTGGTAGAGGTTGACCTCGTCGGTCGGCAGGAAGCCTGTGCCGTACATCGCGGACTCACGCACCAGCACCGGCGGGAGGACCAGCTCGAAGCCGCGTCCCACCAGCCGATCGATGGCATATCTGTACAGGGCCAGCTCCACGAGCGCGACCGCGCCCCTCCGGTACGCGAAACGGGCACCTGCAACCCTCGCCCCGCGTTCCAGGTCGAAGCCGGGGCGCCCGAGGCCCTCGCCACCGGAGGAGCCGGACGCGGAGCTCAGCTCGACGTGGTCGCGCGGCGTGAACGAGAACTCCGTCGTCGTCCCGACCCTGCGTAGCTCCAACGCGTCCTCGTCGGCGTAGCCATCGGGGGCCGAGTCGTCGGGCGGGTTCGGAAGCGCGCCAAGCAGCTCCGAACGGCGGCGATCGAGCTCCTCGAGCTTGGTCTCTGCCCGGCGCAGCTCCTGGCTCACAAGCACAAGGGCTGCCCGCTCCTCCTCGGTCGGCTTGCCTTTCGGTCGGGTCCGCCTGCGGAGATCGTCGACCTCGGTGGTCAGGTCTCGCCAGAGCCCGTCGACCGTCAACAAGTTCTCGAAGTCCGCGGCAGCCCCCTTTCGGGCGAGGGCCCTTCGGAACTCGTCTGGGTGCTCCCGTGCCAGCCTGATGTCGATCATTGCCCAGCAGCCTAGGGGTAGTGCCGCACTCGGCTCGGGATCGTTCCGCTGATGGCGGTATGGCCTTGCACGGCAGCTACCGGCGCTTGCCCTTCTTGCGGGGCCGCGGCGGCGGGCGGCGGGCCGGTGTTCCGGCGCGAGGTGCTCCGGCAGGAGGCTTGACCACTCCTCCGCGAGGCGCGCCGGTCGCTCGCGGCCCTTGTGCTCTGCTCTGCCCGTCGCCTGCGACGTTCGGGCTTCCGGTCTCGTAGCCCGTAGGCTCGCCGTCCTCGTCGAACGCTTCGTCGTTCACAACCGCGGCAGAGCTGCCCCGGGTCGCGCCGGGACGCAGCGTTGCCGGCTTGGCCGGAGCGGCGCTCGACGAGCGGCGCCGCTTGACCGAAGTCGCCGGCTCCGCGGTGCTCAACGCGCCTGCCGCAACGGCCGCGGGCGAGATCAGCAGCATTGCGCTCCCGCGCGATTCCAGGCGCTCGCGAATCCGCCGGTAGCGCTCCTCGTGCTCCTTCAACACCGCGAGCAACGGCGACGCGATGAAGATCGACGAGTAGGCCCCGCTTGTGAGGCCGATCAACAGGGCGAGGCCGAAGTACTCCAGCGTGACGGCGCCGAGGATCTCGGCGCCGAGGACCAGCACCGCGAGAATGGGAAGGATCGCGACCAGCGAGGTATTGATGGACCTGGCAAGCGTCTGGTTCATCGAGAGGTTCACGACGTCGGTGTAGGACAGCTTCCCTGTCGCGCCGAGACCGCGCGCGTTGTCCCGCACCCGGTCGAACACCACGATCGTGTCGTACAGCGAGTAGCCGAGGACCGTCAGGAACGCCACGACGGTGTCCGGCGTGACGAGGAATGACAACAGGGAGTAGAGGCCCACAGTGATGAGGATGTCGTGAGCGACCGCGACGATCGCGGCGACCGCCATCTTCCACTCGAAGAAGATCGAGATGTAGGCCGAGATCACGATGAGGAACACGATGAGCGCCTCGACCGCCTTGTGGGTGATGTCGTTCCCCCAGGTCGGCCCGACATTCTCGACCGACACCGAAGATGCCGACTTGTGAGCCAGCGCGGCGAGCACCGCCGCCACCTTGGTGGCCTCCTGGGTGCTGACGCCGGTCGAGTTCTTGGCGAGCTTCGCCTCGACGTTCAGGCGTTCGTTGCTCCCGCTCCCGAGCTGGGTGATCGTCGCGCCTCCGAAGCCGAGCGGCGTCAGCGCGCTCTGTGCCTGCGCCGGGGTGACGCCCGGTGCCGAGACCTGCCAGGAAGTGCCCCCTACGAACTCGATGCTGTAGTTGAGGCCCTTCGCGCCGAGCGAGGCGAGGCCCGCGATGATCACGATCGCGGAGGCGCCGAACCACCATCTCCGCCTGCGGACGAAGTCGAAACGGGTCTGTCCGTGGTACAGGCGGAGGAGCACCATGGGCCTGCGCGCTTCAGCACCGCCTAGCTCGATCGATGCGGTGCTCATGATCCGGCCTCCGAAGCTGCGGCCAGGCCGCTCGCGACACCGAAGCCCCGGGCATCGGTGAATACCCGATTCCGACCGAGAAGGATCACGAGGGGACGCGTGAAGGTGTAGGCGGTGATGACATCGACGATGGTGGACAACCCGAGCATGAACGCGAAGCCGCGAACCGCACCGATCGACAGCAGCCACAGCACGAGTGCCCCGAGGAAGGACACCGCGTCAGCAGAAAGGATCGTGCGGTAGGCGCTCTTGAAGCCCCTGTCCACCGAGGACCGGATCGACCGGCCCGCGCGCACTTCGTCCTTTAATCGCTCGAAATAGACGACATAGGAGTCGACGGTGATCCCGACCGAGACGATCAAGCCCGTCATGCCCGAAAGATCCAGCGTGAGGCCTGCTGACGTCGCTCCGAGGAGCGAGATGATCGCGTAGATGAGAGCGCCGGTGCTCACCAGGCCGAGCACGACCACGATTCCGAGAGCCCTGTAGTAGAAGATCGTGTAGAACATCACGAGCAGCAGCCCGAGGAGGCCTGCGAGCAGGCCGGCCTGCAGCGACTTCTTCCCGAGCGTCGGCGACACTGTGGTGTAGGTCGCCTGGGTGAGAGCGATCGGGATCTGGCCGTATTTGAGGACGAGGGAGAGCGCCTGTGCCTGCGGCTGGGTGAAGTTGCCGCTGATCTCGCCGGAACCGCCGAAGCTCTGGGCGTTGATGGTCGGCGCAGACTCCACTTGGCCCCCGAGGTCGATAGCCAGCGGGAGGTGGTAGTTCTTCTTCGCGACCGTGTCGAAGAAGGCCGAGTACTGCGACTTGATCGTGAAGTTCACGACCCATCCCGCAGTCGTCTGCAGCTCGGCGTTGGCCGAGGCGAGTATCTCGCCGGTCGCCGGCACCGTCCCGTCATAAGGCGTCGGGCCGAGCTCGTAACGCGCCGGGCAGGGGCTCAACGTGGACGCGCAGATGAGGACGACCCGCGATGCCTTGTCCTGGCCCGCCGGCGTGGTGGGCACCGAGTTCAACGCCGGGTCGGGCGGCGAGCCCGGGTTCGACGACTGGGCGGTGCTGTAGGTGGCCGTTGTGTAGAGGTAAGACGCGCCACACGGCGGCGGCTTCACGTACCCGGCGACCTTCTTCGCCTTGGGCACCGTCGTCGTGGTCGTCGNNGTGGTCGAGCTGGGGGCCGTGTACGCGTTGGCCGCGCAAAGGACCGGGCGGAAGAACAGCTGGGCCGTGTTGCCGATCTCTTTGATCACCGCCGAGAAATTCTTCACGCCGGGGAGCTGCACGACGATGTTGCTGCCCTGGGTCCCGATGTTCGGGCTCGAGAGACCAAGCCCGTTTGCACGTGCCTGCATGATGGCCACGACAGTCTGCAACTGTGCCGGCGTCGCCTTCTGTGCCGGCTGGAAGACCACGGAGAGGCCACCCTCGAGGTCAAGGCCGAGCTTCGGCGACCATCCCGCGGCAATTACGCCTCCCAGCGCGCCGAAACAGACCAGGCACACCAGGACAACACTCAAGAGCAAGCTACGTCTCAACGGTTGCCGCCTCCGCTCCCATTACCGCCCGGATGGCTCCCATCCGCGTCATCACCTGGATCGGGCGTCTTGTCGGCCTCCAGGGGAGGCACCGAGTACGGGTCGTTGTCGGCGTCGTCGATCAGGTCGTCGTGATCGCGCCCGTCGAACGAAGCGTTGCCTGCGGGATCGTTCGCGCCGTCGACCCCTTCGTCGACGCGCTGGGACACCGCCGCGCGCAGGACCTCGATGACCGTCCCGGGGGCGACTTCGATCCTCGCGTGATCGCCCACAAATCCCTCGACCCGGCCGAGGATGCCCGAGGAAAGCACCACCTTGTCCCCGACGGAGATCTGCTTGCCGAGCTGGAGCTGGCGCTGCCGGCGCTGGCGCTGTGGGCGGATGAGGAACATGTAGCCGACGGCGAACAGCAAGACGAAGAAAATCAGCGTGAAAGAGCTGTTGGACTTCTTCGCGGCAGCAGCAGTCAGAAGTGGGCCCGTGAGGGCCGCCAGATCATGGATGCCTGAGAGGGCGAGCACGTGGACGAGAAACATGGGAGACCTATCGATCAAGGAATGATGCGACGCATCACCTTAGTCGCCCGATCCGGGCTCCTCCGGAAATCCATCCTCGTCGGACGCCGCGGCGAACAGGACATCTTGAACCGCTCCGCTCCTAGGGCGCCCACGCGACGACATCGCCGCCAGGTGATCGGGGTCGCCTGCCGACACGAAGCTCAACGATTGGGCCGGGATCTCAAGGCCAAGATGCTCGTAGGCCCTCGGTGCGGCAACCCTTCCACGGGGCGTGCGCATGATGAGGCCGGCCTGCAAGAGGAACGGCTCATAGACGTCCTCGACCGTCTCGGGCTCCTCCCCGACGCTCACTGCCAACGTCGAGAGCCCGACGGGCCGACCGGCGAGGTCACAGAGGATGTTGAGAATCCTCAGGTCGAGGCCGTCCAGCCCGAGCTGGTCCACTCCGAACACGGTCAGGCCCTCACGCGCCGCGTCCTCGGTGATCACACCCTCGCCTCGGACTTCGACGAAGTCGCGAACACGGCGGAGCAGGCGGATCGCGAGGCGCGGCGTTCCACGCGATCGACGCGCTATCTCACTTGCTCCCCCGGGCGTCAGCTCGACTCCGAACAGCACGCCGGTGCGGCGCACGATCTCCTCGAGCTCGGCCTCGCTGTAGAGCTCGAGACGCGCCACGATGCCGAACCGGTCGCGCAGGGGCCCGGTGATCAGACCCGTGCGGGTCGTCGCACCCACGAGCGTGAACTTCGGCAGGTCCAGCCGGATCGAGCGGGCGGTCGGTCCGCGACCGAGGACGATGTCGAGCTGGAAGTCCTCCATCGCCGGGTAGAGCAGCTCCTCGACCGCCCTGCCCATGCGGTGGATCTCATCGATGAAGAGCACGTCTCCGAGCTGAAGATCGGTCAAGATGGCTGCAACGTCGCCACTTCGAACGAGCGCCGGACCCGAGGTGATGCGCAGGCCAGCACCCATCTCGCACGCCATGATGCCCGCCAAAGTGGTCTTCCCGAGTCCCGGTGGCCCGGCAAACAGCACGTGGTCGACCGGTTGGTCCCGCCGTCGTGCGGCCTCGAGGATGATCTCGAGCTTCTCCCGCAGTGAGTGCTGGCCCACGAAGTCGGCGAGCCGCTTGGGACGGATCCCGACTTCGAACGCTCTGTCGTCTTCGAACGAGCCGGGGTCGAGGCGCGGCTCGGCCGCTTCTTCGGCGACCGGAGAATCGCTATTCGCAAGAATCTCTCGGCGAGGGCTCATCGCCAGGTCATCTCCGCGGCGCGAGGCTCTGCAGGGCCAGGCGCAGGAGCTCCTCGATGCTCCCCTCGTCAGGCAAGGCGCGGATCGCCGTTCTTACTTCGTCGGGCGCGTAACCGAGCTGGGCGAGTGCCTCACCGACCTCAGAGGTCACCGACGGCGGCCGGTTTGACTGGTCCGTGCCGGCCCCGACCACCCCGTCGGCGCTGAGATAGTCGAATCGCGCCTGCAGCTCCAAAAGCAGCCGCGCCGCGGTCTTCTGCCCGACGCCGGGAACCAACTTCAAGGCGTCGACGTTCCCGTTGGCGATGACTTGGGCGAGCTCGGCCGGGTCGTGGATGCTCAGGATCGCCAGCGCCAATCCAGGGCCGACGCCGTGCGCCCCCAAGAGCAGCTCGAAGGCCGTTCGCTCCTCGGCCGAGGTGAACCCGTACAAAGTGATGGCACTCTCGCGGACGTGAGTGTGCACAGCCAGACAAGCTTCGTGCCCGAGCTGCAAGCCGGTTGCGGTCCTTGGGGCGACGACCAGCCGGTAGCCCACGCCACCGACGTCCAGGACCAGCTCGACGGCCGCATCGCCGACCGCTCTCCGCTCGGTCACCACACCACGCAGGGACGCGATCACGGCAGCGCCGCCTGTGACACTCGGCCATGCGGCCTCTTCAGGCCGGCCGATGCCGGCCTCGACGCGCGCGCCCAAGGTGCCGTGCTGAGGTGGCAAAGGGCGAGAGCGAGCGCGTCCGCCGCATCGGCAGGCTTCGGAACGGCATCGAGATCGAGCAGGCGCGCCACCATTCGCTGCACTTGATCCTTCGTCGCCCCGCCGAAGCCGGTCACCGCGAGCTTGACCTCGTTCGAGGTGTACTCCACCACCTCGCAGCCCAGCTCCACCGCGGTCAACAGGGCGACCCCGCTTGCCTGTCCGACCGACATGGCGGTCCGGGCATTGGTCTGGAAAAAGACACGCTCGACGACAACGACGTCGGGGCGAAGCTCGCTGACAAGCTTGTGCAGCTCCGAACGAAGCGTCGCGAGCCGGCAAGGCACGGATTCATCGAGCGCGGTCGTGATCACTCCGGCGGCGACCGCGTGCCTGTGCGGCCCATCTGACCTCACGCAGCCGTAGCCGCACCTGGACAGGCCTGGATCGATGCCGAGGACAAACACTCGTTCGATCGTAACCTGCGCGACCCGCGACCCGGCGGACCGTGCCCTGACCGCTCAGAGCTCGACGCGCTCGAGGATCTCGTCGGGGATGTCGAAGTTCGCCCACACGCTCTGCACGTCGTCGTGTTCCTCGAGAAGCTCGATGAGCTTGAGCACCCGCTTGGCTGTCGACTCGTCGGTGACGCCGACCCGCGTGGTCGGCACCATCTCGAGCTCCGCCGAGTCGACGGCAATCGAGGCCCCGCTCAGGGCGCTGTGTATCCCAGCGAGGTCCGCGGGCGCGCTCGTGACCATCCACTCGTCGCCCTCGTCACGCAAGTCCTCCCCACCTGCCTCGAGCGCCGCAGCCATCAGCTCATCCTCACCGACGGACTTCGGGACCATCACGACGCCCTTGCGCTCGAACTGCCAAGAGACCGCTCCCGGCTCGGCCATCGAACCGCCGTTACGGGAGAACAGCGACCGAACCTCCGACCCGGTCCGATTCCGGTTGTCCGTGAGGCACTCGACGATCATCGCGACGCCTGAAGGGGCGTAGCCCTCGTAAGAGATCGCCTCATAACGGACGCCTTCGAGCTCGCCGGTGCCGCGTTTGATCGCGCGCTCGATCGTGTCGAGCGGGACGGACGCGTCGCGGGCCTTGGCGAACATCGT
Source organism: Acidimicrobiaceae bacterium (assembly GCA_003170375.1). Classification (GTDB taxonomy): domain Bacteria; phylum Actinomycetota; class Acidimicrobiia; order Acidimicrobiales; family Bog-793; genus Fen-455. Next base: position 9,324 of record PMZN01000192.1, read on the forward strand.
GCGGAGGGTGGCATTCGCGGTCATGTCACCGCCGCCCTCCCGAGCGGCAACCTCCACCTGGCGGATCAGCTTGGCAAACAGCTTCCCCCGGGCCGCGTCAACAGCGCCCTTGCGATGCTTGGTCGTCGCCCACTTGGAATGGCCCGACATCGCCTCAGCCTCCCTCGATGTCCAACAGCACGCGCTGGCACGACCGTAGGTCCCCCGCCAGCCGAGGGTGGAACGCTTCCGGCGTGAAACGTCCGTGCCGCGAACCCGTCGGCCCGTGCCGAACGGACCTCACCGCCTGCCGCGTTCCTGCTGCACCGGCCAATTCGACCACGGTTGAGCCGACCTCGCCAGTCCGAGTTTCGAGATCCCAGCACATCCGGACGGCCGCTCAGAGCTCCCGCAGCACGCCGACACGCTCGGCGAGATCGAGGGTCCCAAGCCGTTCAGGCTCGTCTGGCGGTAGCTCGAACGGCGCCAACCACAGCCGCGAGGTCGACTCGGTCACACNNGCACATATCAGGCCGGGCGGGTATCGCGTGACTGCCACAGCTGCAAGATCGGCGAGCGGCTCACGCCCGTGGCCGGCGACCCTGTCGGCAATTCCGGCAAAGGTCGGTATATAGCGTTTCAGCGGGTCGAAAGCGAGCACGGCGATGGCCCCCGAGACGGTGTCGCCACGCTTTATGTGCGCGAGCTCGTGGGCCAGCACGGCCTCGAGCTCGATTCGGTCCAAGAGCAAGACGAGCCCACTGGTGACGAACACGACGCCGCGGTCGGGCGAACGGCCCACTGACAGCGCGTTCGGCGCCGGGTCGTCGAGAACCCGGATCTCCGCGGTCGGCAGACCGAACACGGCAAACAACCCCTCGGCGACGTCTACGAGACGGGCGGCCTCGGTCGCGCTGAGGATGTTCGGTCGCCGCTTGGCGGTGACCACGGTCCCGCCCAGCCGCTTTGCCAGCACGGCGGCCGAGCGCGCCCACATCAACCACGACACGAGCGCGATAGCGCAGGCGATCGCGATCCCGGCGATCAGGAAGTCGATCGAGACAACTCCGAGGACCGCCAGCACGATCGCGACAGCCAGCGGTGCCACAAGGGCGACCGTGGCGCGCCGCCGGCTTGCACGAGCCGCGTGGCGCCAGACTGCGTCACGGCGGCGGGCGGCTCCGGCCAGTACTGCCCTCGAGGCCTCGTAGGCGGCCTGCTGTGCCTCGACGGCTCGGCGCGCCCTCCCGTCGTTGTCGGAGCCATGGCGCTGCCAGCGTGTTCGGTCTCTGGCCGCTGGAGTCATTTGCCCGAGGCTACCCGGAGCGGGCCGTGCGCCCTAACCGGATGTAGGTATCTCGGTACAACTCGGCGATAGCTCTCATGTCGAACTCGGACGCGCGCTGGCGTCCCCGATCGCGGAGAGCCTCCCGTTCAGCATCGTCGAGGAGGACGGCGCTTACGGCTTCGGCGAGCGCGACCCGGTCGCCTACAGGTACGAAGCGAGCTGCTCGCCCGGCCGCAAGTTGATAGCCGGGCAGGTCCGAAGCGACAACCGCCGTCCCTGCCGCCATCGCTTCGAGCAGTACGACCCCGAAAGACTCACCTCCGAGCGACGGCGCCACGAAGACGTCCGCGCCCGCCAGGCGTGCCGCCCTCTCGTCGTCGTCGACAGATCCGAGCCACTCGATCCGGGAATCCGACCCGAACCGGCCCCTCAGCCGCTCAGTCTCGGGCCCGTCTCCCAACACCCACAGATGCGTCGACTCCGGCAACAGCCCGAAGGCGTCAAGCAGAACCCCGAGGCCCTTGCGAGCTTCGTGCCGGCCGACGAACGCGATCGTCGGCGCGCTCGTCGGCCACGGATCGACCGAGGCGAACCTCTGCACTTCCACACCGTTGGGGATGATCCCGACCCGGCTCGAGAGGCGCCCGACACACGCCTGAGCGGTGGCGCTGGCCTCCTCGGACACTGCGAAGGCCGCATCGAGGCGACGAGACCACGCTCCCACGACGTGACCGTAGGCCCGGTAGGCCAAGTCGGCCCCGGAGCGATGAAAGGTGCCGACTATGGGGCGTGGCCCGGTGACGACCGCGGCGAGCGACGGGCCGGGCACGAACGGCTCGTGCACATGGACGACCTCAGGCGCGAAGTCGTGAAGGGCCGAGACCGTGCGCCACATCGTCGCCGGCCACGGCGAGACGGGCGCGCGCGAGCCGTTCACCGAGACAGCCGTTCCGTCGCCCACTTTGATGAAGACCGCGCCGTCCAGTGCGGCGGCCTCGAGCCGGCCGGTCATTCCCGTGCCTTCTGCGGGGGCTAGGACCGCAACGTCGTCTCCGCGCGACCTCAGCGCCCTCGCGAGACCGAGGACCTGACTCTGCACTCCACCGGGCATCGTGCAGCTGTAGGGGCACACGATCGCAATCCGCATCGGCAGTGACGCTATCGGCAGTGGCCAGCTTTCACCGGGGTATGGCCCGGCGCGCCACTCCTCAGTGCCTGAGCTCCCGGTCGCTCGGCCAGTTCGGCTGGAACAGGTGCCACTGCTCGGGTTACGCGACCTGCTGCAATAGGCCGGAAGTCGACCCGCAAGTATATCCGGCTTGGATATACTTGAGAAGATTGATGCACCACGTCAGAAGGAGGAGTCGTGGCCAAGACGCTCATCGACATCGACGAGGACCTGCTCGAACGAGCACGGGCTACCCTCGGTCCGCACACCACGAAGAAGGATGCAGTCAACACTGCCTTGTCGAAGTTGGTACGGCTGCACGACCAGCGTGAGACCATCGACTGGATCACCGCAACAGATCCCGTCGCCGATCTCCGTGATCCCGAGGTTCGCGCCGCCGCCCGCCGGTGAGCCGCTATCTCGTCGACAACAGCATCCTGCAGCGCCTCCCCCGAAGCTCCGAAGTCCGGTCTGCCCTCACCGCCATCCTCGATGCCGAACACGAACTCTGCTGCTGCGCTCTCACCTTGGACGAGTTCGCGTTCAGCGCACGATCCGCCACAGAACACGCCGAAGGTTCGCGCCGCCTGCGGACCTCGTTCCTCTACCTACCCAATTCACCGCACACCGAACAGATCGTCATCGACATCCGGACCGCTCTCTGGCAAGCCGGCAAGGGCCGCGCAGCAGGGGTCATCGATGTCGCCATCGCCGCAACCGCCGTCTCCTTCGGCGCCGCGGTCCTGCACTACGACAGTGACTTCGACCACATCGTTGACGCCTACCCCCAGTTCACAGCGCAATGGGTAGTGCCACGCGGATCCATCGACTAACACGCCATGCCGGCAGCGCCAGATCACAGGNNCGGCGGGTCCCGTCAAGACCGTTGGCGAGACCATCCAGATGAGACGTCATGTGCGCCTGTCGTGAGTGGTCAGGGGACGAACCCGTCGAACGTCCACCAGCCGGGAGACGGCCATCGGCTCTAGTCAGCAGCTGCCAAGCCTGCCCCCTCGACTAGCTGGTCGTCACTGGCGGCCGGCATAGTCCGCTCAATCGCCAACCTGCCGAGGCCGTGCTGGGCGAGGCGGCGCAAGGCACGGAACGGTCTGG
>PMZN01000187.1:0-1711 GCA_003170375.1 Acidimicrobiaceae bacterium
CACCTCGAGCGCCGCGGTCCGAACCGTCCCTTGGCACGCGGGGAGAGTTCGCCGGCGGGAGCCGGGGAATCCCGGGGTCTTCGGGTGCTTCGCATCGGGCCGCCAGTCGCCGGTCGCCCACCGCCGGCGGCTACCAACGGCCCTTGTCGGCGCTGAGAAGCCCCGGCGGTCCGAGCAAGCCCTTCGGCCGAGGCGGTCGTTTGCCCGAACCCCCCGGAGGGCGTGGCTCTGCAAAAGTCCGACGTGAGCTCGGCGGCGACCAGGTCGAGGGTCGACAGGCGGTCAGGGAACTACTTGCCGCACGCCGGAGGGCGGTGCACGAGGTCTGGATGATGGAGGGTTCGGATCCTGCCGCGATTCTGCGGGAGATCCAGTCGCTGGCTCGGGCCAACCACGTCCCAGTGCGGCTTGTGAGCCAACGCCAGATCCAACAAGTCCAAGGCTCTGAAGCGCCGCAAGGCGTGATCGCCTTCGCCGAGCCTCTGACCGAAGCTGACCTGTCCGATCTGGTCGGCTTGCGGTCCGATGATGTCGNNGCCCGAGGACGCCGAGCCCGAGGCGCCGGTTGAACCTGCCCGCCACGTGAAGGTGGGGCAGGGAAGCAAGACGGGCAAGATGGCGTTTCTTGTCGTCGTCGATGGCGTCACCGATCCGCAGAACCTGGGTGCTCTCCTGCGCAGCGCCGAGTGCGCGGGTGTGACCGGGGTCGTGTTGCCTCGCCATCGGAGCGCGCATGTGACCCCGACGGTCACCAAGGTCGCAGCGGGTGCGATCGAGCACGTCAGCGTCGCCGTTGTCCCTGGTGTGCCAGGGGCACTTCAGGAGTTGGAGCGTCTCGGGGTCTGGACGGTCGGTCTCGATGAGCGTGGGTCTGAGCCGGTGTTCAACCTCCAGCTCGGAGACCGGCCGATCGCGCTCGTGATCGGAGCCGAGGGACGGGGCCTCGCTCCGCTGACGCGTCAACGATGCGATGTGCTCGCGCGGATCCCACTGCACGGTTCCATCGACTCGCTCAACGTTTCGGCGGCCGGAGCCGTCGCCATGTTCGAGGTCGCACGCCAGCGGTCCGCTGAATCCGGGTAAGCCGGCCCTCGCAGCAGATCAAGATCCACATGGAGGAAGGCCGCGCCGGCAGGGCGAGCTGGCCTTGTGGTCTTGCCTACCGGGACGACATCGGCACGTAGTCCCGGCGCCGGTGTCCGACATAGAGCTGCCTTGGTCGCGCGATCTTCGTGTTGTGCTCGAGCATCTCTACCCAGTGCGCCACCCACCCTGCAACGCGCGGAACCGCGAACAGCACCGGGAACATCTCGACCGGGAATCCCATGGCCTGGTAGATGAGCCCTGAATAGAAGTCGACGTTCGGGTACAGCTTGCGGGAAATGAAGTACTCGTCGGCGAGCGCGACCTCTTCGAGCCCCAGCGCGATGTCGAGGAGCGGGTTCTTGCCTGTGACATCGAAGACGTCGTAGGCGATGTCTCTGATGATCTTCGCCCGGGGGTCGTAATTCTTGTAGACGCGATGGCCGAAGCCTTGCAGGCGGCCGTGGCCCTCTTTGACGGAGCGGATGAAGGCCGGAACGTTCTCGAGGCACCCGATCTCGGAGAGCATCCGGATGACGGCCTCGTTCGCACCGCCGTGGAGCGGGCCGTACAGGGCAGCGCAAGCTGCCGCACAAGCCGAGTACGGGTCGACTTGCGACGAGGCAAC
>PMZN01000187.1:1753-2058 GCA_003170375.1 Acidimicrobiaceae bacterium
AACGGCATGCCGACGCTGTAACGGTGCGCCGCGGCGGCGAGGGTCGGCATTTTCGCAATGAGCCGGATGATCTGCTTGTGGCGGACCTTCGGATCGAAGATGTTCTTCGCGTCGGGGTAGTACGTCGAAAGCGCTGCGATCGCTGAGACGAGGATCCCCATGGGGTGAGCGTCGTAATTGAAGCCTTCGAGGAACCTCTTGCGCATGTTCTCGTGTATGAACGTGTGGAAGGTGATCTCCTGGACCCACTTCTCGGCTTGCTCGGCAGTCGGCAGCTCGCCATGGAGCAAGAGATACGCGACCTC
>PMZN01000187.1:2117-6943 GCA_003170375.1 Acidimicrobiaceae bacterium
GTGATCGTCACGCTTTCCACCACGACCTCCACCTCCGTTCGGCTCGGTCCAGGCTGACGTCGTTGGCGCCCGGTCTTGCTGTTGACGCTCATACCCTCGTCGCCACATCCTATGGCAGTGCCGGGCGGCACCGATTCCGGGCCGACCGCTTGCTGTTCGCGCAAGGAGCGTGCGCAGCGCGGGCCGTCCGACGTTATCTGTCCGCGCCCGACAGCTAACATGCCGTGCGCCCCTCGAGGGCGACGAGAGCCCGCAGGTGGCCCGAGACCTCTGTTAGGGGAGTCCGTTGATTGCAGAGCAAACGCGACGGCGGCATCGGCGTGAGCACCACCGCTGTACCGGCCACGACGACCTTCTCGCAATCGACTGCCCTGTAGGCCGGCGGCGATGACGGAGCGTTCGCTTCAGCGGCTCTATGAGGACCCGGGGACCCCGCTCAGCTCAGGATTGGAGCGGGCTCAGTTGCAGGCGACGATGCTTGCCGAGATCGCATCATCGTCGCCGCGACCGCTTGTGGCAGTCGATATCGGATGTGGCGACGGCATGGCCACAGCCGTAGCAGTGGCCCGCTGTGAACAGACGCCGGGAGCGAACGTCACTATCATCGGCCTCGACTGGTCGCGCACCGCTCTCGATCGTGCCCGGCGGCGCGGCGTCCCCGTGGCTCGCGCAGCGATAGACGACTTGGGCCTGCCTCTGGCTTCCGGCAGCGTGGACGTGGTCATCATGAGCGAGCTGATCGAGCACTTGGTGGATACAGATGCTGCGCTCGCAGAAGCAGGACGAGTGCTCGTTCCCGGCGGGAGGTTGCTGTTGTCGACGCCAAATCTGGCGGCTTGGTACAACCGGGTGCTTCTCGCGTTCGGGATTCAGCCGATCTTCACCGAAGTCAGCCTGCGTCGCATCTACGGCCGGCCGGGTCGTGACGTGGTCGGGCACCTGCGGATCTTCACGCGCCGCGCGCTCGAGGAGATCCTCGTTGCAGCCGGATTCGTCGAGATCGACATCACGGGTGCCCCGTACCACGATGTCCCCCGGCCGTTTCGCCCGATCGACCGGTTGCTCTGCCGCACACCCAGCTTCTCGTCCATTCTTCTCGCTTCTGCACGACGGCCGACGTGAGCCTGGACACCCATACCTCAGCAGGGATCGCCATCGCGGCGATGTCGGCGCTGCTGACCGGCACCGGCACGGTCGTGGAGAAGGTCGCTCTCCAGCGGCTGCCCGAGATTCATGCGCGGCACTTCTGGGTGATGCTCCGCACCCTGTGCGCTTCGCCGCAGTGGCTGTGGGGTTGCGCCTGCTTGCTGGGGGGTCTCGTGTGCCAGGGCCTCGCCCTGTCCCTGGCACCGATCTCGGTTGCTCAGCCGATCTTCGCCTCCGGGATCGTCCTCTTGCTGGTGCTGTCACATTTCGTGCTGCACGATCGCCTCCGGCCAGTGGAGTGGATCGCTCTGGCGACCATCGTGATCGCCCTCGTCCTGCTCGGTCTGTCGATCGACACGCGTGTGGATCACGCGGGCGGCCCTGCACGCTTGGCGTACCTCCTGCTTGCCGCAATTCCAACTTCTGCGGTCGGCCTCGCAGTTTTCGTGGTGGCGGACCGGGCGCACAGGTCTCGGCGCCGGATCAGGCAGTTGCGAGGCCCACTGTTCGGCGTGGCCGCCGGTCTGCTTTACGGCGTGGCCGGCCTCGGACTCAAGTCGGCGGCGACTTTCGTCCAACGCTGGGGGCTCGTCGGCTCGATCCCTCACCTGGTGACTTCGCCTGACCTCTACGTGCTCGCCGTCACGATGGCGACCGGCCTGGTGCTGTTCCAAACCGGCCTGCAACGTTGCTCGGCGTCGGTCGTGTCGCCGGTGAACATCGTCACGTCCACCACTTACGTCATCGCTGTCGGGACCGTCCTGTTCAACGAGCGTCTCCCCACCTCGGCCGGTCCTCTGGGACTGAGGATCGCGGGCTTTGCGGGCGTGGTGGTCGGCCTTGTCACCCTTGCCGTTGCGGGCGGGATGGGCGACACGAGCGGCGAGGGCGTCGACAGCGCCGCCGAGGCTGCTCGAAGCGTCACATCAGGCGACGGAGTCGATCAGCTCAAGTTCAGCCGGTAGACGTTCGTCTCCCGTTTCACGAAACCAGCCCTCGTGTACAAACGGTTCGCAGCCTCCCGCGACGATCGCGAGGTCAAGTTGACGTGGAGGGCGCCCCGCTCGCGGGCGAGCTGGACGGCTTCTGAGATCAATGTCGCGCCGACACCATGGCCCCGGAGAGACTCGTCGACGACGACGTCTTCGATGACGGCGTGCAGCCCGGACGGGATTCGGTAGGCGATGAGCGTGGTCATGCCGGCGATCGTGTCGTCGCGCGAAGCGAGCCGGGCGACCAAGAGCGTGCTCATGGGGGAAGCCACGATCTCTTCGAGGCCGGCGCGACCAGGAGCCGCTGCGGTCGAGGACAGTTGCGGCATCAGGCGTGCCACGACCTCGACGAGATCGTCGGTCACCTCTGAGACGCGGTCCACGAGGACACCATTGGCCATCATGGAGGCGAGTGTATCGAGACGCTTCCTCTGCGCGAAGCCCGAGCTCGAGTCAGCCGCGACGCCCTACGGGCCTCCTCGTCGCCAGATCGGCCCACGTGGCCAGTCGAAGAGAACCTCGATCGAGTCGCCCCGTATGGCGGCGAACGCGTGCTCGGTCCACACGCCGGCATTGGCCAGCGGGGAAGGAAGGGAGTCCTCGCCGAACCATCCGACATCGGCGCACTCGAGCGGGTGTGCCTTCAGCGCGCCGCCCACAGGCCGGAGGTGGAAGACGAGCGAGTAGAGGGGCACCTGTGTGAAACCGAGCCGAAGACCGTCGAGGACCATGACCAGGCGCACGGGCTCGACGTCGATGCCTGTCTCCTCGAGTACTTCCTTCACAGCGACCTCGGCGGCCGAGTAGCCCACGTCGGCCCAACCGGTTGGGTAGAGCCAAGCCCCCGAGTCTGCCCGCTGCACGAGCAAGATCTGGCCCTGGTCGTTGCCGACGATCGCCCCGATCGCGACCTTCGGTGTCACGTAACCGGCGACGCCTTGGCGCACGTCCCCCATCCACTCGAGGACGAGGTCGTCCGCCTCGTTCGTTGCGACCGGTTGGCCGTCACGAGCGAGCGCCGAGGCGGCAGCGGCGCGGATGTCGCCGGCGACCTTCAGGATCTCTTCGTAGCGTTCCTGCTCGTAGAGGTTCTTGGTGAACGCGAGACCGGTCTTGGCTATGGCGGCGAGCGTTTCTCCCCACCGAACGAGATCTCGAGCCGGCGCCGGCACGTCACCCACGCGCCCGACCCTAATGCCGCCGCCCGGGCCGGAACACCGCGACCTCCTGTGCGCGATCATGGCCGACGTGAGCGTCAAGCAGGACTGCCGGCATTACGTCATGCGGAGTGTGCGCTCAGGTGAGCGCACCGAGCGCTGCCGGCTCGACGCTGCCGAGCTGGTTCCCTTTGCGTGCCCGGACGGCTGCGTGTTCTACGAGCCTCGCCAGATCGCCACCGGCGGCTGGCAGGTTCGTGCCCGGGGCAACGAAGACCCGCCGACGACCAGGCGCTGAACGGGAGCCAGGGTGACCTGGCATCGCCGGAGCCCGGGGAGCTGGCGCCTTCCTCGCTGGTCAGCTTTCCAGGACGTCGCCCAGGCGGTCGACGCTAACGCCGATCTCCTCGAGCCATGCCACCGCGCCTTCGATCGCTTCCGGAGCGCCGGCGAGCTCGCAGATGATCCAGCCTTGGTGAGCCTCCACGTTCGCTCTGCGAATGTTCGGCTCGACATCGAAGCGACGGACGAGCTGTGCCACCACCGGCTCGCGAACCAGCTCTTCAGGGAAGGTGAGGCGGACTCGCGTGTTCATCGGCGGACGTCGGTCAAAGCTGCGGCCGCACGAGAAAGATTGCCCGAACGCAGACCTTCGAGATCGAGGGTGACGTAGCGGTACCCGGCGTCGCGGACCGCTGTGACGATCTCGTCACGAATGTCGATCGCACGATCGAGGTCCTCCAGAGGGAGCTCGATTCGAGCGAGATCGCCGTAATGGCGTACCCGCAGGGCATCGAAGCCGAGCCGTCGCAGGGACGATTCGGCAGCCGCCACTTGGCCGAGGATCCCCAAAGTGACCGGCGTGCCGTGCGGCACCCTCGATGACAGGCACGCGGCCGCCGGACGGTCCCAGGTGCTCAGCCCGAGCGCTTGCGACACCTTACGGACCGTTGCCTTGTCCAGCCCTGCTTGGACGAGAGGGAAGACGGCGCCCCGCTCGGCGGCCGCCTTCTGCCCGGGCCGGTGGTCGCTGAGATCGTCGAGGTTGACGCCCAGCACAACTGTTGCCCGTTCGGTCTCGGCCAGAGGCATCAGGACGTCCATCAGCTCGCGTTTGCAGTGGTAGCAACGATCGAGATCATTGCGCACATAGGCAGCGTCGTCGAGCTCGTGTGTCGTGACGGCTACCCAGCGCAAGCTCCACTCGTCGGCGATCCCGGCGCAGTGCGCCAGGTCCTCAGGCGCGAGAGAGGGAGAGACGGCCGTCGCGCAGAGCACTTGTTCGGCTCCGAGGAGCCTCGTCGCGACAGCCGCAACCAGTGCGGAATCGGCGCCGCCGGAAAAAGCGACGACGACGCGCCCGAGGCGCGCCAGCATGACCTGCAGGCGGACGAGAGCGTTCCTGGCCAACTCTGCAGGATCGTCCCCGGCCACCGTTTCAGCGTATGCCGACGCCACTTAGAACTTCCGCCGGCTCTCCGACAATCCCGGTGTAGAAGGGGCCGAACTCCGCATAGCGTGTCGAGGCCTC
>PMZN01000125.1:0-1492 GCA_003170375.1 Acidimicrobiaceae bacterium
CGCCGCAGGCCCCGGTTCCGGGACGACTTCGTCACATTGGCGCACGGCGCCGGAGGCAAGGCGTCGGCTGCGCTGATCGACGCCGTGTTCTTGGACGCCTTCCGCGGTCTCGAGAGACCGCCGCTGACCGACGCGGCGCTCATCGCGCTTCCCCACGGTGAGACGCTGGCGTTCACCACCGACTCGTTCGTAGTGAAACCGCTTCGTTTCCCTGGTGGATCGATCGGTCACCTCGCCGTCCACGGGACGGTCAATGACCTTGCCGTGATGGGGGCTCATCCTCACTGGCTGTCGGCGGCGTTCGTCATCGAGGAAGGCTTCGCCATCAGCGAGCTCCGTAAGGTGGTCGCCGACATGTCCGAGGCTGCCGCGGTGGCCGGCGTGACGATCGTCACCGGTGACACGAAGGTCGTCGGCCGAGGCGCAGCCGACGGGCTGTATGTGACGACGGCCGGCATCGGCGTCATCCCTCCCGGCCGCCGGCTGGGAGCTGATCTCGTCGAGCGCGGCGATCGTGTTCTCATCTCCGGCACAATTGCCGATCACGGGATGGCGGTGATGTTGGCGAGAGGCGACCTGGCCCTCGAGGCGGAGCTGAAGTCCGACACGGCCCCGGTAACCGGGCTCGTCGAGGCTTTGTTCTCGGCCGCCCCGTCGACTCGCTGGCTGCGAGACCCGACCCGCGGCGGTGTCGGGACCGCCTGCAACGAACTGGCCCACGACACGGGCCTCGCCGTCGTGTTGGACGAATCCGCCCTCCCCATCGATCCAGCCGTCGCCGGGGCTTGTGACCTGCTCGGAATCGATCCCCTGTACGTCGCCAACGAAGGCAAGCTCCTGGCAGTCGTCGCCGCCAAGGAGGCCGATGCAGCCGTCGAGGCGCTGCGCCGCCATCCGCTCGGGTCCGATGCGGTGCTCATCGGCGACATTCGCGCCGAGCCCCAGGGCATCGTGGTGCTGCGCACGTCGTTCGGGGGAACACGGATTGTCGACATGCTGGTCGGTGATCCGCTGCCGCGGATCTGCTAGCGCTGGTGAACGAGTTGCGTCAGCTCACGGAGCGCCGGCGCGTGAGAGTCACCGGGACAGTGCAAGGCGTGGGCTTTCGTCCTTTCGTGTTCCGCCACGCCGTGGCGCTCGGGCTCGTCGGCTTCGTACTGAACGACTCCTCCGGTGTGCTCATCGAGGTCGAAGGTGAGCAGGCCGAGGTGGCCGAGCTCTGTCGGCTGCTCAGCGAAGCTCCCCCGCCGCTTGCCCGGGTCACCTCGGTCGACTGGGCCACGCTGCCCGGTGACGGGACCTTCGACAGCTTCCGTATCGTCGAAAGCACCGCCGGCCGAGTGCCTAACGTGGCCGTCAGTGTCGACAGCGCGACCTGCGACGAATGCCTGTCCGAGGTGGACGACCCGCAGGACCGACGACACGGCTATCCCTTCACCAACTGCACGAACTGTGGCCCGCGCTACACAATCGTGCTATCGGTCCCCTACGA
>PMZN01000125.1:1506-7861 GCA_003170375.1 Acidimicrobiaceae bacterium
CCTTCTATGACCCGGCGGCCGGGCTTCTGGCCGAGGCAGGTGCTGCGCTCGACTCAGTGGCCGAAGCGCTTTGCGCGGGCCGGATCCTTGCCGTAAAGGGCATCGGCGGCTATCACTTGGCTTGCGACGCGACCAATCACGAGGCGGTGGCCGAGCTCCGACGCCGCAAGTCGAGGGACGACAAGCCTTTCGCCCTCATGGTGGCCGACCTGGATATGGCAGGGTCTTTGTGCGTGCTCGATCCGGACGCCGAGTCCATGCTCTGCAGTGTCGCGCGGCCCATCGTGCTCGCCCGCCGCAAGCCGGGCGCCGCGGTCGCCGACGCAGTGGCCCCAAGGATGCCGGACCTCGGACTGATGCTCCCTTACACACCCTTGCACCACCTGCTCATGGCCAAGGTGGCACGACCGCTCGTGATGAGCAGCGGCAACCAGTCCGACGACCCGATCGCTCATACTGACGACGACGCGTTCGCCCGCCTCGGGCCGATGGTCGACGGTGTGTTGGCACACGACCGCCAGATTCATGTTCGCTGCGACGATTCGGTCGTCCGAGCGACAGGGCGTCGACTGCAGATGGTCAGGCGGTCCCGCGGCTACGCGCCAGAAGCCTTGCGGCTCCCGCGCGAGGCGGCGCGCCAGGTTCTCGCTGTGGGCGCCGAGGTCAAGAGCACAGTCTCGGTGGCCAAGGAGTCCCTCGTCGTGTGCAGCCACCACATCGGTGACCTCGAGCACCTGGCGACCTATCAGGCATTCCTGCAAGCGACGGTTCACCTGTGCAGGTTGTTCGGGATCGAACCGGAAGTCGTCGCCCATGATCTGCACCCTGAGTACCTGTCAACCAAGCACGCACTCGATCTCGACCTCGAGCCGTGGCCTGTCCAGCATCACCACGCTCACATCGCCTCGTGCCTGGCCGAGCACGGGCATACCGGCACTGTGCTAGGGATCGCCTTCGACGGTCTCGGCTACGGCACGGACGGGACGATGTGGGGCGGGGAGTTCCTCGTCGCCGACTTCAACGGATTCGAGCGCGTCGCGCATCTGCAGCCCGTCCCACTGCCGGGAGGGGTAGCGGCCGTTCGCGAGCCATGGCGAATGGCTCTCGCTTGGACCGCGCGCGCCGCAGGCGCCGACGCAGCCGCCCGGCTCGGCCCTGGGCTCGATCCACGGTGGACCCAGGTTCTTCCTCTGGCTGTCGCGGACGGCGAGATGCGCCCTTCGATCCTCACCACCAGCGTCGGCCGGCTGTTCGATGCCGTCGCCGCCCTGGTCGGACTGCGATCGCAGGTCACCTACGAGGGCCAGGCTGCGATCGAGCTCGAGGTGCTCGCGCGCTCGGTGCCTCGGACATCGGCTCGAAGGTACCCAGCTGAGATCGTGGGGGCGGCGAGCCCCGACGGCCTCGACGTGCTCGATCCGTCCCCTCTCATCGCCACGGTGCTGAGCGAGGTCGAAAGGGGGACCGACCGTTCGGAGATCGCAGCCGGGTTCCATGAGGGCCTCGGGCGCGCCACCGCCGCTCTCGGGGCGCGTCTGGCCCGCAGGCACGGCCTCGACACCGTCGCACTAAGTGGAGGGGTGTTCCAGAATGCGCGCTTCAGCGACACCGTCGAGGACGCACTCGCCGCCGATGGGCTCACCGTTCTTGTGCACGAGTCGGTGCCGCCGAACGACGGCGGGATCAGCGTCGGGCAGGCGGCGATCGCCGCGCTCGGCACGCGTCCGGAATGATCGGTCCTGGTCGCAGGGCTAGCGGGGGCCACCCATGGTGACGGCCACTTCCCTGTGCAGGCGTCCGAAGTTGTAGTAGGCGGCACACGCACCTTCAGAGGAGACCATGCAGGTGCCGATTGGAGTCTCCGGAGTGCAGGCGGTGCCGAACACCTTGCACTCCCACGGCTTGATTGCACCCTTCAGCACCTCGCCACACTGGCAGGCCTTCGGATCCGCGACGCGCACACCCGGCACGTCGAAACGAAACTCCGCATCCCACTTGGCGAACTCCTGCCTGAGCTTGAGGGCGCTCTCGGGGATGAAGCCCAGGCCGCGCCACTCGAAGTGCGGCCGGACCTCGAAAACGTCGTTCAATATGGCTAGCGCCCGGGGATTGCCGGCCTCGCTCACACATCGCGTGTACTGGTTCTCGACACAGCAGCGACCCTCGCCGATCTGGGTCAGCAGCATCGCAATCGCCTGGAGGATGTCGAGGGGCTCGAAGCCGGCTGTCACGAATGGCTTTCCGAACTCCTCAGGGACGAAACGGTACGGGCGCTGGCCGACGACCGTCGACACGTGACCCGGCCCGATGAACCCGTCGAGGCGGAGGTCAGGGGACTCGAGGATGGCCCTGATCGGGGGCACGATCGTCACGTGGTTCGAGAAGACGCTGAAATTCATGACCACGTCCTGCCTCGCCTTCAGCACGGTTGCCGCCGTCGAGGGAGCCGTGGTCTCAAAGCCCACGGCGAAAAACACGACAGGCCGTTCCGGGTTGTCGGCGGCGACCCGCAGCGCGTCAAGCGGCGAGTAAACGATCCGGACGTCGGCGCCCTGTGCTTTGGCACCGAGCAGACTGCCTTTCGAACCAGGAACGCGCATCATGTCGCCGAAGGAGGTGAAGATGACTCCGGGCGCCTGGGCAACNNGTGTGGCCCCCGCAGACCTCCATGAACTTGTAGTGGCCATCGCCTGCCAACTCGGTGATACGGGCCACCAGGGCGCGGGCTGCCGCCGGGTCCCGGTACTCATCGACAAATCGCATGATGTTCCTCCCTTGCCCGCAGGCGACGCCCCGGCAACATGAAAGCCACCTGGCGGTGGCTACAGCGGCGGGTAGCCATGTCTCGTCGCTGCTACGCGATCTGCGATTCGATGACTGCTTGAACCTCGTCGGTGTAGGCCCGACCCATCAGCTGCAGGTCGTCCAGCGCTCGTCGCGCCTCCTCCTCGTCGATCTTGGCCATGGCAAAACCGACATGGATCAGCACCCAGTCGCCCGGCACCACGTTCTCGTCCTCCAAGAGGTCGATGTTGATGTTGCGACGCACACCGGCGACGTCAACCTTCGCCAGGTGCCGGTTCGAGTCGAGGAGCTCGACCACCTCACCGGGGATCCCCAGACACATGGCTGCTTCCTCCTCCAAACCCGACACCCGATAGCTCGAGGATCAGATCGTCCCCGCCCTGTCCTGAACGAGACTACCGGCCGTAGCGATCGCGAAGGACTGCGTGGCGGAGTCCACATGTCCTTGGCGCTGGCCAACACGCAACTGCGCAGCTCATCACGCTAGGGGACCGTCCGGACACTATCCGTCCACATTCTGGGTGCGATGAAGGTAGGATCTGGGCAAGTGATGACCTGGATGACGCGTGGGGGCAGCGTGAGCAGCGACCGTGATGTTCACACCGGGCGAGCTGTGGGTGCAGGGCGTCGGCCGACCGGACCCGTGGTCAGCCTCGTGATCGTCGTCGGCGCGGCCTTGCTCCTCACGTCCGCGGCCATCCATCTGCACCTTTGGGCCAACGGCTACAGGTACAAGGCGACGATCGGCCCACTTTTCTTCGCACAGGGCGTCCTCGGCATCCTGCTCACGTTGGCGATAGCGCTGATCAGGCGTGTCTCTGTCGCCGTGCTCGGAGCTCTCTTTGCGGCGGGAACAATCGCTGGGTTGCTCGTATCGGTTCATGTCGGCCTTTTCGGCTACAGGTCATACATGAACGCCCCTTGGGCGAAAACGTCGGTCGTCATCGAAGCAGCGGCCGCGGTGATCCTCCTTCTGGGCGGTGCCCTTGCGGTGTGGGTTGAAAGAGCTCACATCCGCCGCTGGCGATCATTCAAGACACCCCCGACGTAAGACCCCGTCAGCTGTTGCCGCTTATTCGCTCGGGCGTCAAGAAGACCGCCGTGCGCCCCTCGGCTTCCATCACCCGGTCGAACTCGTCCCAATCCTGGTGAGTGCCACCCGCAGCGACAAAGACGCGCCGGAGCAACCTCGCAAGCTGTGCAGCCCCAAAGTCCTCGAACCGGTCCTGGGGCCCCACGAGCCGGACTCGACCCTCGACCGCGACCCAGTCCGCGCCACGCCGGAACACGGCCACCGCCCTGCCGCAGCCGCGCAGGTGCTGGAGTTTGCGCGAGGCCCCGCCCGCGACAAAGCCGATGCAAGCATCCCCGGTGATCGGGGAGTCGAGAACGCCCGCGTTGACGACAGATGCGTGAAGCGTCCCGTCGGATCGGGTCGTGCTGACTACGGCGAGGGAGTCCTGCTTGGCAAGGCTCCGGACGTGATCTAGGTCGTTCCGCATCTCTCCTCCTGTATCGCTCAGTGCATGATGCCGCAGCGAAGCGGCCCATGTCGGGTCGGCATACAAACCGCGACCCGTCCCCCTTTGGCCTCCAAGCGGCTGCGCTCGTCGCAGACCGCCATTAGCGTCCGGCAGCATGACGACCACGTGGACGGCTCCGCCAGTCGAGCGCTGGTGGTTTCGCATGCACGCCGGCAACGAGCAGATCGGCTTCGAATACTGCACCGACGACAACGAGTGCGCCGACTTCGACGACCTGGACGAGGCCGACGCGCCAGCCGACCTCGAGACCTTCCGGCGAGAAGTCGAGGCAGCGAGCGCCGCAGTGCGGGACAAGGAGCTCGAGGACGTCGTAGCGAGCCGCGGCCACGATCCCGAGCGAACGCGCAACATCCGCTGGATCTACCTGCACATGATCGAGGAGTACGCGCGGCACAACGGCTACGCCGACTTGATCCGCGAGTGCATCGACGGCGAGGTGGGTAGTTGATCGGTCATGCTGATGGCCGGCTGTAAACAGTCAACTGAGGGTTGGTCGAGAATGTCTCGTAGAACTCTGTGGCGGCGCGCCGGTCCCCTTGTTCTCGTTACTTCGGCCGTCTTGACATTGGTGACCGCAGCCGGCGGGGTCGTGCCGCCATCGCCGTACCAAGCACGTGCGCAGGGTGTGGCCGGCTTCGGAGGGGTGATCACGGAACCCTCGAAACTCGGCTCCACCACCGGGATGAAACCGGTCTACGACTTCGTGCTGGCGGCGAAGAAGTCCGTCGACATGACCATGTACGAGCTCGTCGACCCGACGATGGTCAGTGATCTCGCGGCAGACCAGAGGCGCCACGTGAAGGTACGCGTGATACTCGACACCAACCGCGAGGCGAGTCGCAACGGGCCCGCTTTCCAGGCCCTTCGGGCAGGTGGCGTGAAAGTCGTGTGGGCCGACACNNTGATCTTGTCCGCCAATCTCACCGACGAGTACTACTCGACGACCCGCGATTTCGGCGTCTTCGACCATAACCCGGAGGATGTCGCGGCCATCGAGGCCGTCTTCGCCGCGGACTTCGCGCATGAACCCCTCAGGCCTTCGAATGGCTCCGACCTCGTCTGGAGCCCGGGCTCGCAGGCCCAGATGCTCGCGGTGATAGACGGTGCGAGCCACACCCTGTCGATCGAGAACGAGGAGATGGGCGACTGGACGATCACGAACGCCATCGTGGCCGCCGCCAAACGCGGAGTGAAGGTCGAGGTCACCATGACCAAGGACAGCTCGTACGACAGCGATTGGACCGCGATCTTAAGTGCCGGGGGTCACGTGCATCTCTACCGCGACAGCTCGTCGGACTTGTACATCCATGCGAAGACGACGATCGTCGATGCCGGTTTCAGCGATCAAAGGATCTACGTCGGGAGCATCAACTTCTCGCGCGCCTCGATGGACGACAACCGCGAGCTCGGCATCATCACGACGGACGCGACGATCGTCAAGGATGTCAATGCGGTGGTGACTGGGGACTACTCCAACTGCACACCAGCCACCGACTGCAGCAACTACGACTGACCATGCAACGGGCCCGCGATGAGTGGGCGCCGACTCGAAGCCATCGGAGCGTTATGAGAACACCACCAGGGTGGCAGGGTTCCCTTCAGCGATTGAGAACGCCGTCTCGATCCCACTCCGGCCAGCAGGACCGCGGCGAGGGTTGGGCGCGTTCGATACCCCTCCGACTCAAGCAGGCCCTTCCCGTCAAGAACCCGAGGCGATCCATCGGAGTGCCAGCCGAGCAGGGTGACACGATCGTTGCCGCATTGACCGCGAACGGGCGGCGGCTCCCGGACCGCCCGGCGATGCGGTATTGCCCGGCCGAGCGTCCAACCCAGGGCGAATGGAAAGTCATCACCTGGGCCGAGTATTTGCTGGCCGCCCGTCAGATCGCCAGTGGGCTTGCCGAGCTCGGCGTCGACCCTGGAGGGCGGGTCGCGATCTTGTCAGCCAACAGGGTGGAGTGGCATCTCGCTGACCTTGGAACCCTCTTCAACGGGAGCGTGACGGT
>PMZN01000125.1:7867-16648 GCA_003170375.1 Acidimicrobiaceae bacterium
CGGCGCGCCGGCGACTGGTTCGTCGTCGCCTTTGACGCGCTCCGGAGCTCCGGCGCCGAACGTCTGGAACGCGACTCCGGCTCTGTTGACGAGAGATCGCGGCAGGTCCGGCCCGAGGACCTCGCGACGATCGTTTACACGAGCGGAACGAGCGGGCCTCCCAAAGGGGCCATGCTCAGCCACTCGAACATCATGTGGGCGCTGCGCAAGGTCACTCCTGTCTACGACATCGGCGAGGGCGACCGCCTCCTGTCGTTTCTGCCTCTCAGCCACATAGCCGAGCGAATGATGAGCGACTTCCTGCCGATCGCGGTCGCCGGTGAGACCTGGTTTGCCCGCAACCTTGCCACCGTCGCCGAGGACCTCCCGGCATGTCGGCCGACCGTGTTCCTGGCCGTGCCCCGGTTGTGGGAGAAGCTCCGGGAAACCATAGAAAGCAACCTTCGGGCCCAATCGCTCCCCGTACGCGCTGCTGTGCAGCGCTATATCGACCTCGGCCTGCTCAATGTCGCCTCCGAACAGGAAGGCTCGCTGGTCAACAGGTCGACGCTCGCCCTGTACCGAGTCCTGGACCTGACAGTCGGGTCGACGCTCCGCCAAAGGCTCGGCCTCGACCGGGCCCGCGTTCTGGTCACGAGCGCCGCACCCGCCCATCCCGAGCTCATCAGCTGGTTCCATGCGATCGGACTCCCCCTGCTGCAGCTGTACGGCCTGACCGAGGGTTGCGGGCCGACCGCCGCCAATCGAACCGATCACGTCCGCATCGGCACCGTCGGCACCGCGCTGCCGGGAATGAGCGTCTCCATCGCCGACGACGACGAGATCCTCTTGAAGGGCGGCAACGTGTGCCTCGGCTACCTCAACGACCCTGAGGCCACGGCCGAGCTCATTGACGCCGACGGCTGGATGCACACCGGCGACACGGGGGCCTTCGACGCTTACGGCTCCCTGCGTATCCTCGGCCGAAAGAAGGACATCATCATCACGGCGGCCGGAGAGAACATCGCCCCGGAGGCCATAGAGGTCGACTTGACGAACCACCCGCTCATCTCCGAGGCGGTAGTCCTCGGCGAAGGCCGCAGGTACCTGGCCGCTCTTCTCACGCTCGACCCGGATGCGCTCACACGTTGGGCGCGACAGCACACCAAGCTCGGCGATCTCGAAGCTCTCGCGGCCGACCCCGACCTGCTCGCCGAGATCCAGGCGGTCATCGACCAGGTCAACACGAAGAGATCACACGCGGAGAGCATTCGTAAGTTCCGTGTACTGGCCCACGTGCTGACGGCCGAGGACGGGGAGCTGACTCCGACGATGAAAGTCAAACGAGGCATTGTGTACGAGCACCACGCCGAGGTGATCACCGAGCTCTACGCCAACGGGTGAGATCTGATCCCCAGCCCGGGTGAGTATCGTCTCGGGCGATGCCGATCCTCCAGACGCCTAAGAGACGCCGCTCCGCTCGAGCCAGGTCAGTCGCCGTCCTCGGCATCTTGTTCGGTGTCCTCGTCGGCGCCGCGGCGTGCACAACTGCACGGTCGGCGGCCAGCGCGGGCGACTCCTCGAGCAGTAGCACCACCTCGCAGCCCGTTGCCGCTCCGCGCAGCCTCCGGGACGTCGCCGGCGAGCCGATCCCATTCGGAGCGGCGGGCTACTTCGGCGCCCTCGCGCGTGCAGACCTCGGCTCCGGGGCAGTCGGCATGGCCGCCAGCTCGAGTGGGGGCGGCTATCTGCTCGTGACCGGCAACGGCACGGTGTTCAGTTTCGGCGACGCCAGATTCCACGGCTCGATCCCTGCCCGCGACAAGGATCACGTTGCCGCGATCGTCGAGGCCGGCAAAGGCGCTGGCTATTGGTTGGCCTGCGATAACGGCCGTATCTTCAGCTTCGGTGACGCCGAGTTCCACGGCTCTGCCGCGAGCCTTCCTCTCAGCACTCCGATCGTCGCCATGGCGGCCACCCCTGACGGCCGGGGCTACTGGCTCGTCGCGTCCGGCGGCCGTGTCCTCCACTACGGCGACGCCCACTTCTACGGTTCTGCGATCGCGCAGCTCCACGGAGACCACATCGTCGCCATCGCTGCCACCCCGGATGGCCAGGGCTACTGGCTCGCGGCATCGGGCGGCCGTGTCTTCCACTACGGCGACGCGCACTTCTACGGCTCGGCGACCGTCGGGCTGCACAGCGACCATACCGTCGCCATTGCTGCCACCCCGGATGGCCGGGGCTACTGGCTCGTTTCCTCCGGTGGACGGGTCTTCCATTACGGCGACGCCGAGTACCACGGTTCGGCGTCGTCGGTGGTCCGGAAGAACCCGGTCGTTGCCGCGGCGCCAACTCCCGACGGCAAGGGCTATTGGCTGCTTCCGTCGATCCCGCCTCCAGTGGGACTCCCGACCCCCGGCAACGGCTTCCTCGCCGGCCATGTCACGGCGATCGGCGACTCGGTGATGCTCGACGCGCAGCCCGCCCTCGAGGCTGACATCCCCGGCATAGACGTCGAGGCGGCCGTCAGCCGCCAGTGGGACGCCGGCATTGCGCTCGTTCAACAGCTGAAGTTTGAAGGTCGCCTCGGGGCAATCGTCGTGATCGATCTCGGCACCAATGGCCCGGTGAGCCTGCAGCAGTTCGCCAGCATGATGAGCGTCCTGTCCGGCGCCTCCCGGGTGGTGTTCGTCACGGTGCATCTCCCCCCGAGCTACTCCTGGGCAACGTCGGTGAACGCCACCCTCGCCCAGGGCGTGCTGCGCTACCCGCGGGACCGGCTCGCCGACTTCAACAAGCTGGCGGACGAGAACCCGCAGTGGTTCTACTCAGACGGCGTTCACATGCCGATCGGCGGAACGGGGGCCCAAGTGATGGCCAGGCTCATCAAGTCCGAGATCTGATAAACCGACCCGGTCGCGCTACGGCGCAGTCGGGATGGGTCGAGGCAACAGGTCAGCGGAGCTTGGCGGACGCCCGCCCATGTCCCACAGTTCGGCGACGAGCTCGAGCGACCGGGCCTTCGCCTCGTAGGAGTGGGTCCGGGTCGAGAGCATGATCTCGTCCGCCCCGGTTCGCCTTTGCAGCTCGACCAGGCCTTGCTTGACCGCGCGGGGACCACCTATCAGGTGGGTCGCCATGGCCTCTTCCACGACCGCCCGGTCGCCGGCCGAGAACGGGTACGAAGCTCCCTCCTCCGGCGAGGGGAACAGCCCCAGCCGCCCTGTACGCAGCTGAAGTATCGACAACGCCGATGACTGCGCCAGCCACCTGGCCTCTTCCTCGTTGGGCGCGCAGAGCACGGAGACCGCGACCATGGTGCGGGGCTCACCGAGGAAGGCAGAAGGCTGGAAGGACGAACGGTAGAGCTCGAGTGCCTCATCGACAAGACGAGGGCTGAAGTGGTACGCGAACGAATAGGGCAGACCGAGGACGCCGGCCAGTTCTGCGCTGAACAGCGACGAGCCGAGAAGCCATACCTCGGGAAGGTATCCTGGACCGGGCACCGAACCCGGATGACCTGGGGCATCGTCGCTCCTGGCCAGATAACCGATCAACTCGACGACATCGTCGGGGAAGTGCTCGGCGCCGAGATCCGAGCGGCGCCGCAGCGCCCTCGCTGTTCTCAGGTCAGTGCCGGGAGCACGTCCGAGCCCAAGATCGATGCGTCCCGGGTGGAGTGCCTCAAGGGTGCCGAACTGTTCGGCGACCACGAGAGGTGCGTGATTGGGAAGCATGACTCCGCCGGACCCGATCCTGATGGAGGAAGTGGCGGAGGCAAGGTGGGCGATCAGCACGGGAGGAGAGGAGCTTGCGACTGCCGGCATCCCGTGGTGCTCGGCCACCCAGAGGCGCTTGTAACCGAGTCGCTCGGCCACTAATGCAAGCTGGGTGGTCTCCTCGAGTGCGCGCGCCGCAGTCGAGCCGGTCGCCACGGTGGCCAGATCGAGGACGGAAAGGGGCACCATGACCGGCATAACCACGGACGTGAATGCCGGATTCCCGGTTCGGATTCGCGCTTCGCTTGCGATCACGCTGACAACAGGAGACCTGTGCGGCAGCGGCGCGGCGCGGCGCTGCCGCATGAGGCTCAGTTCACCAGTCCGCGGCGCCGGACGCCTGCGATAAGCAGCCGCCATCCGAGCATTGCGACCCCCAGGAAGCCCAATGCCACAAAGACGAAAGCCACGGCAGTCCCTTGACCGGAGATCACCCGCAAGGCCATGGCGAGCGCCACAGTCGAGATCCACACGATCACTCCGTCCAGGAGGGACACCCCGGCGCGCCGCCGACCAGACAGCGCGAACCAGCCGGCGGCCAGGCCCGAAAGAAATGGCCACGCGGTCGAGACCAGCCCGGCGACGCTGAGCCCATGGGCATGGACGACCCGCCCAATTCCCACGAAAAGGAGAACGGCTGCTGCGTCTGCCGCCGCCCGTGCTTGACGCATTCGGCGGTCAACCTAGTGCGCGCGCACCAGCTTTGGCCGTCGGTGACCTCAGGGCAGCTGAGTGCGGGAGACGTCCAGCCGCCGGATTGGCTCTCGTGACCTTGCGATCGGTGAACTGCTCCGATTGACATTTCGGGCATCTTCTAAGCGCAGAGCGAACTGTCAGCTGGTCTTCTGTGCCTGATGTCAGCTGAGAGCCCGATGCCGACAGGGCGAGCACGCCCTCCGCCAGGGCTGGCAACTGCCCGACTGCTCCAATCCCTGGGCCCCGGGCACGGCGGGCACGGCGGTGCGAGAAATGCGCCTGCTCAGTTGTCAGCAGCCATGCCGTACCGCAGGCATCACAGCGCCGCTCGATGAGACGCACCCGCCCGAACATGGGGTCGGACTACCGGTCGAGGTGATAGTCGGAGCTTGAGGTGACATGTTGCTTGTCTCGTGGAATTCTGCGGCGGCGGGTCGATCCGACAGGCCTCGGTCGATTCGTGCTCTCCTAGCGGTTCTGTTCAAGCCACTCGTAAAGCAGCACACGGCATTGAACGCAAGCGAGCTCGCCAAGCAGTTCCCGTGCGCCCAGAGCCGTCGCCGGGTAGCAAGCGCCGACGCTCTGCTCTGCGATGAGTAGCTCCCGAGGCAACTCGGCAACGACTCCGTAGACGCGTTGACTGGACGACGAGCTGTCGACGTCCCAGCCTGTGCCGTTCAGCTGCTGCAGGGACACGAACTCCTCACAGCGGTCCAGGTTGAATTCCCTCCGCACGGTCGCCTGGGTCGTCTCCGCGATCGTTCCCGGATCCTCGAGCCTGCTGCCGGCGAAGTCGAGGGTCGCCCTGCCCACGCCCGGCCGGTACGAGCGCGCGGGCAGGACCAACCGGCCGTCCTGGATGGTGATCACCAGGAGCGAGTCAGGCTTCTCCACCCGCCAGTAGTCGAACTCGTGCCCGGTCGCGTCCCGCAGCCGCTCACCGATCATCGACAACCAGGGCGAACGAACCTCGACGATCCGCGAGAGAAGCTGCCAGCGCTCCTTGTCGGCCTCGGCGGTCACGACGTCTCCGCCTGACAGGAAGGACATGACAGGAGGGTACCCATGTGGGGATCTGCCTGGCATGTTCACCTCGCGCGGTTGGCCAACTGTCTCGCCGGGCTACCCACTTGGCCCTCCCCGACGCTCGATGGGAGGAGCTTCGGAAGAAATACGCGAGCGCGCTGAGCTGACGACCGCGGTCGGCGGTCCCTCCCCCAACCTCGCCACGGCGTCCGCGCTCGACGGGCGCCTGCGTCCCGACTTCTAAGATCGCCAAGTGGAGTGCGAAGACTATGACGTCGTAGTGGTCGGCAGTGGCTTCGGGGGTAGCACGGCGGCTCTTCGTCTGACCGAGAAGGGATACCGGGTCGCGGTCCTCGAATCCGGGCGCCGCTTCGACGAGACGACCTTCCCGAAGACTTCGTGGCGGTTGCGCTCGTTCTTCTGGGCACCGAGGATCGGGCTCCTCGGCATCCAGAAACTGTCTCTGCTGAGAAACGTGATGGTGCTCTCAGGCGTGGGCGTAGGCGGAGGTTCCTTGGTCTACGGCAACACGCTCTACGAGCCCTTCCCGTCGTTCTTTAACGACGCCCGTTGGAGCCACATCACTGACTGGCGCGCCGAGCTGACACCGTTCTACGACCAGGCAAAGCGCATGCTCGGAGTCGTCCCGAATCCGACCATGACTGCAGCCGATGACGTGATACGGGCCGTCGCCGAAGAAATGGGGGTCGCCGAGACATTTGTCCCGACACAGGTCGGCGTGTACTTCGGCGAACCTGGCGTTGAAGTCCGCGACCCGTTCTTCGGCGGCGCCGGCCCGGCTCGCAAGGGTTGCACCCAGTGTGGCGAATGTATGACCGGCTGCCGCCATGGCGCCAAGAACACCCTGCTGAAGAACTACCTATACCTCGCCGAACGAGGCGGCGCGAAGGTGCGCCAGCTCACGACCGTCGCCCGCATTCGGCCAAGGGCGGACGGCCGGTACGAGGTCACGACGGAACGCGCCGGCGCGTGGTTGCGCAAGCACCGGAGAACGTTTGTCGCATCGGACGTCGTGCTGGCGGCAGGGACGATGGGCACCCAGAAGCTGCTGCACTTCATGCGCGACGAAGGCAGCCTTCCCAACCTTTCACCCAGGCTCGGCGAGCTCACTCGATCGAACTCGGAGGCGATTATCGGGGCGCGCACGTTCCGCCGCAATGTCGATTTCTCCCGAGGTGTCGCCATCACGTCGTCGTTCCACCCCGACGATCAGACCCACATCGAACCGGTGCGCTACGGGCGAGGCAGCAACGCCATGGGCCTCTTGACGACGGCACTTGCCGATGGCGACGGTCGATCCCGACTGCTGACATGGGCGCGCGAGGTATTGCGCCACCCGGTGATGCTGGCACGCAACCTGAGCATGCACAGGTGGTCAGAGCAGACCATCGCCGCCCTCGTCATGCAGACAACCGAAAACTCGATGACCTGTTACACCAAACCGGGACTATGCGGTCGACGCCTCACATCCAAACAGGGCCATGGCGAGCCAAACCCGACGTGGATCCCGATCGGTCACGACGCGGTGCGGCGCATTGCCAAACGCATCGGTGGCTTTCCCGCCGGCGGCTGGAACGACGTCTTCAACATCCCGATGACGGCGCACCTCCTCGGCGGCGCGGTGATCGGCGACTCGGCTGAGACCGGAGTGATCGATCCGTACCACCGGGTCTACGGCCACCCTGGTCTCCACGTCGTGGACGGTGCGTCAGTCTCCGCCAATCTCGGGGTCAACCCCTCGCTGACGATCACCGCGCTCGCCGAGCGGGCAATGGCGTTGTGGCCGAACCGAGGCGAACCGGACCAACGAGCCCCGTTGGGCGAACCATACCGGCGAATCGACCCGATCGCTCCGCGCAATCCCGTTGTTCCCGCAGATGCCCCCGGTGCACTGCGACTGACAGCGGCACCACCAAGCTTGTGAAGACCGCGCCTGCCAGAAGTCGCGTCAACTGCGGAATCTCCTCGATCGTGCCGAGTCGCTGCCACAGGTGCCACTGAGTTGACGCGTCACGTTCAAGTGCGCGGGTCTCAACGATCCCAGGGTCGTCCGTGCGAGCAAGGGGGGAGAATAACCATGAAGATGCTGCGTCTCGGGTTTCT
The DNA here is from genome assembly GCA_003170375.1 of Acidimicrobiaceae bacterium. Lineage (GTDB taxonomy): Bacteria > Actinomycetota > Acidimicrobiia > Acidimicrobiales > Bog-793 > Fen-455. Next base: position 15,475 of record PMZN01000125.1, read on the forward strand.
GATCGCAGCCGTTGCCACTTTGCTGATAGCGGTGCCAGGCGCTGCATCGGAAGCGTCGATGCAGAGCTCGCATTCTGGGGACAGCTCGCTCAGGCTCATCGGACCCACGTCGAACAAGCTTGGTGCCGCCTTCGAGTACACCATCTCGGGCGCAGCAGTCAGCCCCGCCAACTACGTGGTCGCTTGGGAACAGTTCTATCCGCAATCAGGGTGTGCGAACACGTACGCGGCGGAAAGCACGCGGGTCTTCCTACCCAACACCTACGGATTGACGTTGTTCGAGAACAAAAGCGTCTCCCACAACTACTCGATCGTCGAGCAGTTCGGCGCGGACCACGTCGGCAAGCACGGCATCTGCGCCTACCTGATCGACCTGGCAACCGGTGACACGTACGCCTATGCCGGTGCTTTCTGGACGAACCACAAATAGACGACAAGATCACCTCAAAGGCTTTGCGGGCAGGACTTCTCGGTGCGCGAAACTGACTGCCACCCATGGGTACTTGCGGCAGCGAGTCGGTTGGCGGAATGTAGGCGAGTGAGAAGTGCTGGTGCTGCTAGACGGATAGTCATCTGCCTGGTGTCGAACTGACCCAACCACCGGCGAAGGGACGCGAATGGCCCAGGGAGCCGACCAAGAAAAGAAGCTCGCCGCCGAGGCGGCAGCCCAACTCGTCGAAGACGGCATGACTGTCGGGCTCGGCACCGGTTCGACCGTCGACTACCTACTACCCGCGCTAGCCCGCCGCAATCTGTCGCTGCGGTGTGTTGCCACGTCGCGGCGCACCGCGGATGCGGCCCGCGCGCTCGGGATGCACGTCAAGGCGTTTCACGGGATCGATCGTCTGGACATCGCCATCGACGGTGCCGACCAGATCGCTCCTGACGGATGGCTCGTAAAGGGCGGCGGAGGAGCGCACACCCGCGAGAAACTGGTGGCGGTGACAGCCGAATGCTTCGTTGTCATCGCCGATTCGACCAAGCTCGTCGCGTGCCTTCACGAGCCGATTCCTCTGGAACTGCTCTCCTTCGGGCTTGCTTCCACGTTGCGACGGTTGACGCCCACCACACTGCGGGGCATTCCTCTCAGCCCCGACCGCGGGGTCATCGCAGACTTCACCGGCGAAGTGGGTGACCCAGCAGTGCTGGCCGATCGGTTCAGGGCCACTCCCGG
>PMZN01000194.1 GCA_003170375.1 Acidimicrobiaceae bacterium
GGCGTCACAACAAGGGGCGTCCGGGCAGCACACCTTTAGCACAGGGTGCCAAACCGTGGTGAATCGCAGCTGACGGGATTACGACACGGCAGTTGTTCTGCCCCAAAACTGGTATCTGTGCACGTCAGGACCGCGGCCGTCGGCGGCCAAGCTATCGGATCGGGAAGTCCCGCGTAGGGATCGTTCGTCCTCGGCACGAGGACCTGCAGGTTTCCCGATGACTCGCATCTGATGCGATAGTCTCGCAATCGATGCGAGTAATGAGGAGCCGGTTTTGAGGGGTCATGACGGTGCTTCGCCACAGGTTGTCGCAGGTCTGGTGCTGGTCGAGGGTGTGCCGCTCTTGCATCCGGAACCGCAGGTCTTCGAGGCGATGCTCGAGGGATGGAGCAACCAGATGCTGGCGCGGAACCTCGCTCCGGCCACGATCGACAACCGGGTGAGGCAGGTGCAGGCGTTCAGCGACCACGCCGGTGCCTTCCCCTGGGAGTGGTCGCCACAGCTGGCCGACGAGTACTTCGCCGACCTGCGTGCGATCCGCCACTGCAGCCGATCGACGGTGCGCGGCTACCAGGTCGCCCTCCGCGGCTTTTGCAGCTATCTCGCCGACCCCGCCTACGGCTGGACAACCGAGTGCGAGATGCGCTTTGGCACGCACCCGGTCCAGGTGATCAACGAGGTCAACGCAGCGGCCCATGTCGCGGACATCGAGTCCGAGCCATCCAAGCGGGCCTTCACGAGAGAGGAGTTGCAGGAGCTGTTCGACTACGCCGACGACCAAGTCGCGGAGAAGCGGCGCCTCGGTCGCAAAGGCTACGTCGCGGCGCTCCGGGACGCGACCATGCTGAAGGTCGCCTACGCCTTCGGGTTGCGGCGCAACGAGATCCGGATGCTCGACGTCGCCGATTTCGGTCCCAACCCCGACGGCGCGGAGTTCGGCGAGTACGGGGTCGTCTATGTCCGATACGGCAAGGCGCAACGCTCCTCGCCACCCAAGCACCGGAGCGTGCTCACGGTGTGGCCGTGGAGCGTCGAGGTCCTCGAGCAGTACTTCAACGAGATCCGGCCGCTGTTTGGTGCGAAAGACCATGGTGCCGCTTGGCCCTCCGAGCGCTCCCGGCGCGTCGGGCTCGAGGTGATCAACCACCGCCTCGCCGCCTACCGCGACGCCCTCGCAATGGGGCCCGGGCTCGACTTCCACTCGCTGCGCCGCTCCTATGTCACCCACCTCATCGAGGACGGCTGGGATCCCCGTTTCGTCCAGGAACAGGTCGGCCACGAACACGCCTCGACGACTTCGATCTACACGTGCGTGTCGTCCGATTTCCGCACGCGCACCTTGCGGCGGGTCCTCGACAACATGGTTGATCACGCCCTCGTTCCCGAGGATTCCGCGTCGTTGCTCGGAGGTGCGACATGAGCCCACAAAGCGCGCGCCCGTTGGTCCGCCAGAAGCGGAAGGTGTCCTATACCTGGCGGCTGCGGGAGGTGATGGCCGAGCACAAGATGTACGCCACCACCGAGCTCGTGCCACTTCTTGGCGAGCGCGGCATCATCTTGTCCGCCTCCCAGGTCCACCGGCTCGTGACCGCTACCCCCGAGCGGCTGTCGCTACCGATCCTCGCTGCGTTATGCGACATCTTCGGCGTCGACGCGGCCGAGCTGATCCCCACCGAGGCGACCAACATCGGTGTCCGCGGTGTCGTCGCCGAGGGCGCCACAGCTCCGGGGAGGCCGAAGAGCGCGGGCAACCTGCGCCCGGTGCGCGCCCGGATCGTCGCGCCGGAGGAGTGAGCCGGAAAGCGCGAAAGGACAGCCCGGGCGAGGACGGTCGAAGCGCAGCTGCGCCCATGGAGTGCGCCCGCTGCCACCGGCCGCTGCGGCTCATCAGGAGCCGTCCCGCGGACAAGGACGATCCCCGAGGGCGCGTGCTCGTCGCGTCCCGCAAGTGGCCGGAGGGCCGGATCTGCTCGGGTTGTTACGCCAATGCCTGCGAGGTCTACGGGACCTGCGCCGCCTGCAGGGTGCACCGGCTGTTGCCGGGCATCGGCGAAGACGGCGAACGCTTCTGCACCGATTGCGCCGGCGGCCTCGGCGACTTCACCTGCACCCGCTGCGGGAACGAGGGCTGGAACCACTACCGCGGGGTCTGCGGCCGCTGCGTTCTCTCCGACCAGCTCACCGTCCAACTCGACGACGGCACCGGGCGGGTCCGTCCCGAGCTGGTGGCCTTCTTCGACCGGATCGTGGCGATGGACCGGCCAAGAGTCGGCATCTTGTGGCTCTCCAAACCGCACGTGCCACCCATCCTTCACGCCCTCGCCCAGGGCGAGGTCCCGCTCACCCACGACGGCCTGTCCAGCTTGTCCCCACCGAAGTCGGTGGCGCATGTCCGGGATCTGCTCATTGCCGCAGGAGTGCTGCCGCCGGCTGACCGACAGTTGGTGATGTTCGAGCAGTGGCTCGCCAGGTGGCTGGAGCAGTTGAGCGACCCTGCACAGCACAAGATATTGCAGACCTATGCCACCTGGTCCGTCCTGCGTCGGCTGCGCGAGAGCGCCGAGGACGGTCCGCTCAGCCCTTATCGCGAGCAAGCCGCGCGCTGTGGGCTGCGAGCCGCTGCGGCGTTTCTCGACGAGCTCGCGAGCCACGGTGACGACCTGGCCGGTTGCCGCCAGGCGGACCTCGACCGGTGGCTCGCCACCGCTTCCGACTCCGCCAAGAAGACCTTGTGGCCCTTTTTCACCTGGGCCATCCGCACGCGGCGCATGCCGCGTCTCTCGCTGCCGCCGCTCCACCGGGAGATCCCGAAACTGATCAGCTTGCGCGAGCGTGCCGAACTGCTGCGCCGCATCCACGTCGGCGACGACATGAACCTGACCGAACGCGTGATCGCGATGCTCATCCTGCTCTATGCGCAGCCGCTCTCCCGGATCACCCGCCTCAGCGTTGACGACATCACCCTCGACGAACACGGTGAGATGCTGGTCCGCCTCGGTGACCCACCAGCCCCGGTTCCGGCGCCATTCGCCGCGATCATCAAGGACTACCTGGCAAGCCGGCCGAACCTCACCACCGCGGCCAACCCCAACAGCACCTGGCTGTTTCCCGGACGATCCGCCGGGCAGCCGTTACACCCCACCTCGATCCGGACGCGGCTTCACCGCCATGGGATCCCGAACCTGCCCGGCCGCTCCCGTGCGCTGCGCGACCTGGTCGCACAGGCACCCCCGAGTGTCGTTGCCGGAATGCTCGGCTACAGCGTTGACAAAGCCGCGGCCCTCGCCGTCAAAGCAGGAGTGACCTACCACCACTACGCCGCCGGCGATCACGTCCGAACCAGATCGCCCCGTCTCGAGCCCTGATCATTGACCCTCAGGATGCTCCGCAAGGGGGAATACGCCATCCACGTTCACGCCAGGACGCCAGGAGG
>PMZN01000164.1:0-3651 GCA_003170375.1 Acidimicrobiaceae bacterium
TAGTCGTTCCCGCCACAGCGTCCGGCGCAGCTCGGCCACCCTCCACGGTCTTTGGAGTTCGCATCCGGCCGCGAGCGCAGGTGGCGTGGAGCAAGATGGCGTCGCGCACGCGTCTCGAAACGGGAGGCCAAGATGGTTCACGAGGTTCAGGGCGTCATCGCCCGTGAAAAGGGAGCACCCGTCGAGGTGACGACGATCCTGGTTCCAGACCCCGGTCCGGGAGAGGCGCTCGTGCGGGTCCAGGCCTGCGGTGTCTGCCACACCGATCTGCACTACCGGGAGGGTGGGATCAATGATGAGTTCCCGTTTCTTCTTGGCCATGAGGCCGCTGGCATCGTCGAAGCCGTCGGGCCCGACGTCAGCTCCGTCGCGCTGGGGGACTTTGTCATCCTCAACTGGCGGGCGGTCTGCGGCGAGTGCCGCTCGTGCCGCCGCGGCAGGCCTCAATACTGCTTTGACACCCACAATGCCACACAGAAGATGACCCTCGCGGACGGCACGGTGCTGGCACCCGCGCTCGGGATCGGAGCGTTCAGCGAGAAGACGATCGTGGCCGCCGGCCAGTGCACAAAGGTTGACGCTCGTGCCCGGCCAGAAGCCGCCGGCTTGCTCGGCTGCGGGGTCATGGCGGGCCTGGGTGCATCGATGTTCACCGGCGAGGTCGGTTTCGGGGACTCGGTTGCGGTCTTCGGCTGCGGCGGGGTCGGCTGCGCGGCAATTGCGGGCGCGCGCCTCGCTGGAGCCTCGACGATCATCGGCGTGGACATCGACCCTCGCAAACTCGAGGTCGCGATGCAGTTCGGAGCGACCCACACAGTGAATTCCTCCGGGAACGACGCGGTCGAGGCAATCCGGGCGCTGACGGGCGGGAACGGAGCGAACGTCTGTGTCGAGGCGGTCGGCAACGCCAAGGTGATGGAACAGGCGTTCTTCGCCCGCGACCTCGCCGGGACGCTCGTCCAAGTCGGCGTGCCTACACCCGAGATGCGCATCGACCTGCCGATGATCGAGTTCTTCGGCCGCGGTGGGCAGCTCAAGCCCAGCTGGTACGGGGACTGCCTTCCATCTCGAGACTTCCCGATACTGATCGACCTGTACCTGGAGGGCCGGCTCGACCTGGACCGCTTCGTGTCCGAGACGATCGAGCTCGACGGCGTGGAGGAGGCATTCCACCGCATGGAGCGAGGCGAAGTGCTTCGCTCGGTTGTGGTCATCGCCTCGTGAGGCCTTCCGCCCGGCAAGAGGTCCCGGCAGGCAGCGGGCTAGAGGGCACCCCGGACCTGGAGCCCGCCGGCGCTGACTTGGATGGGGAGCACCCGGTAGCGCGCGTCCAACACGGCGACGCGATGCTCAAGGGCCTCTTTAGCCTCCCTGGTGGCACTCAAGATCGTGACCGATCCGCCATCTCCCCCGGCCCCATTGATCTTCCACCCGACCGCCCCTTGCGCCGCCGCGATCTCGATCACCCGTCTTGCGTCCACACCCACCAGCTCAGGGTGCAGGGCCTTCTGCGCCTCGGTGTTGGCGATCATCGCCCGACCGAAGGCGTCGAGATCCCGGATGAGGACAGCGTCGCGGGCCGCGACAGCCGCATCTCGCAGCAGAGTGAAAACCCCCGGCCCGCGAGACCCGACGCCGTCGATCACTTGTTGGTGTACAGCCCCGGAGTCGTGGGCGCGACCAAGGAAGACCAGCGTCAGCCGGGGGCTGAGCTCCTCCCAGGCAGGCAGCGGGTAGACCGTAGCTTCCGGGTACGGCTCGATTTCGAGGTAGTTGATCCCGCCGAACGCCGCGCTCAGCTGGTCCTGGATTCCGCTTTCGACGCCGAGGGTGTCGACCTCGAGCCGATGCGCGGCGTAGGCGATGTCGCGCGGCGACAGTTCCTCGGAGCGCACAGCCGCCAAGCCGCCCAGCAGCGCAACTGCTACCGCCGCAGACGTACCGGTGCTGCAACCGGCTGGGACGGCTGAACGGACGGTGATCTCGACGGCGAGGCCCCCTGGAGGTGGGAACGCGTCGATGGCGGCCTCCAGCAGCGAGTGGCGGCCGACCCGGGACGCCCCCGGGACAACGGGGTACCGGTCGCCGAAGCTCTCCACAACAAGCACCACAGGGTCCGGGCCCGCCGCCTTGCGGATCGAGACCTCCACTCCCGGTGTGACCGCGATATTCAAGACCCGTCCCGGCCCGCCGAACCACGTGTCGGTCCACCCACCGTTGTCACAGATCCTGATAGGAGCCGACGCCTCGATCATCGGTAAGCACCCCCATCGTGTTCGTCAACAAGAACGGGCATCCGATCCGTCACGAGCGTCACGATCAGAGCGGAAGGTCCGAGCAAGGCGCGCGAGACATCCTGAAGCTTGCCACGTCGGCAGCGGCTCGATTCCGACGACGAACTAGGACATGCTCTGAGGGTGCCGATGCAACAAGAACGGAGATTGGAGATGCGTCCTCTCGATCGAGTTCGAGGCGTCATTGCGGGTAGTCCAGTCGACCACTTGCCCGCCCAGCCGATGCTGATGATGTTCGCCGCCAGGCATGCCGGGATCCCGTATATCGACTACACCAGAGATGGCAGGACACTGGCGGAAACCCAGCTCAAGGTCGTCAGGGATTTCGGTGTCGACTGTGTCTTGATGTGCTCGGACCCGGCGCGTGAGGTGATCGACATTGCTGGCGACGGCAGTGTCAAGTGGCTCGAGGACCAGGGACCGGTGATCCTCGAGGAGCGCGCAGCGCTGCTCGACAAGGCTCGCCTGAACGAGTTCACGATGCCGGACCCACACCGCGAAGGCCGCATGCACGATCGTCTGCAATCGATCGAGATCTGCCGAAAAGAGCTGAGCGGAGAGACGTCGATCGTGGGTTGGGTCGAAGGGCCACTGGCCCTCGCCCAAGAGCTGCGAGGGCTCAACAGGATAATGACCGACATCGTGGACGATCCGACCTTCGTCCGCGACCTGATGGACTTCACGGCGGAGGTGGCGATCGTATATGCCACGGCACAAATCGAAGCCGGCGCGGACACGATCGGCATGAGCGATGCGGCCGCCAGCATGATAGGGCCCCGGCATTACAGCAACCTCGTGCTGCCCTGGCAACGACGCGTCCTGCAATCGATCCGCTCCAGTCACCCGGCGGTTGTCCTTCGCCAGCACATGTGCGGGAACGTTGCTCGGCTCATCCCACAAATGGCGACCTTGCCGGTAGATATCTACGAACTGGACTTCCCTACCGACCTGACTACGGCGAGAGCCGAACTTGGCCCGGAACGCGTGATCCTCGGGAACGTTTCGACGGTTACGGACATGCTCAACGGGACGCCCGAGAGTGTTGAGGCCGCGGCCGACAAGTGCCATGAAATCTGCGGTCGGTACCACATCGTGGGTGCAGGATGCGAGGTCTCGCCGCTGACTCCACCGGAGAACCTCCGCGCCATGATCGCGTATGCGAGGCAGCACAAACCCGGTTCGTTCGCCGCTGCGGACATTCGGGCCGGGGAGTGAACAGGACTCGGAGCTGATTCACCGAAAGGCATGGGCCGATCGCGCCGCGCCCAGTGGTCTCCAAAGGGCTAACCGCCAGCGTTATCGGCCACCGCTCGCAACGCGATAGCGAGCATGGCACAACCGGCGTCGGGGTGCCCCT
>PMZN01000164.1:3665-8404 GCA_003170375.1 Acidimicrobiaceae bacterium
GCCCGCCGAACTGGAACCCAGCAGGCTGGTGCAAACGGCCTGCAGGCCATCCACTATGGTCCGGTCGCCGACAGCCGCCTTGCCCCGAGCCTGGACGCCCTCTTGGGCAGCCTGGAAGGCACGAGCCAGGATCTTGACGCTATCTCCTCTAGGTTCGCCCACCACTTTGGCGGCGCGCAGGAAGCCTGTGGCGACCAACGTCCCGCTGGTCGACGGAGCGTGGCGCGCTATCGCCGCGCCACAGGCTGCGAGCAGATTCTCGGGCTCCGTCTGCTGGTTGGCGGCGAGCACATCCTTGAGCGCTTGAGAGGCCGCCGACATGGTGATCCCGAGATCGCCGTCGCCAGCGAAGCCGTCCAGCAGGTTCAGCTCGGCCGTGGCCGATGCCACGGCGTCGGCCGCCACCTCCAACAACCCGGCGAGCCCAGGGCTCGCAAGGCTCACTTGACGCCTGCCTCGCGCGAACGCTGGCTACCCCTTCTGATGATGAAAGGAGACTCGCAAGGGGCGTCGAGGAGCCTGGCCAGCTCGTCGTCCAGACGCAACAGCGACACCGATGCACCGGCCATCTCGAGCGAGGTGGCGTACTCGCCCACCCAGGTCCGCGCCACGGCGATCCCGGAGGAGCCAAGGATCTCGCGGACCGACTTGAAGAGTATGTAGAGCTCCTCCTTGGGGGTTGCCCCGAGCCCGTTGACCAGCACCGCCACCTCGTCGCCACGCCGGTAGGGAAGGTCGTCGGTGATGTGGGCGAGGAGCTGCTCGGCGATCCGCTCAGCGGGCTCGAGCTCTCCCCTTCGCACGCCAGGCTCACCGTGGATCCCCATGCCGATCTCCATCTCCCCCTCCGGAAGGTCGAAGGTGGGATGCCCCGCTGCCGGCAGTACGCAGGACGAGAGAGCCACGCCCATGGAGCGCAGCCCGGCAGCGGCGGCGTTGGTGGTCGCCACCACTTCGGCGAGTGACGCCCCCTCCTCTGCCCGCGCCCCTGCCACCTTGTAGAGCAAGGCGATGCCGGCGATTCCCCGCCGGCGCGGCTCGGACCCCTTTGGGGCAGAAGCCACGTCGTCCGCGGCGAGCACGGTGGCGACCTCGATCCCCTCGGCCTCGGCTAGCTCGCCAGCGAGGTCGAAGTTCATTACGTCGCCTGAATAGTTGCCATAGAGGTAGAGCACACCCGCATTGCCGTGGACCTCCCTGGTCGCCTCCAGGATCTGCTCCGAGCTAGGCGAGGCGAAGACGTTGCCCACCGCTACTCCGTCGGCTAACCCGAAGCCCACGTAGCCCAAGAAAACCGGGAGGTGGCCGGAGCCTCCGCCTGTCACGATCCCCACCTTGCCTGGCCTGGGTGCGTCGGCACGGATGATCACACGGGGATCACTGGCTCGGCGCAAAGCCTCCGGGTGAGCCAGGAGCACGCCTTCGAGCATCTCGTCGACGAACACGCGCGGATCGTTGATGATCTTCTGCATGGGCAACGGTCTAGTCCTCCTTCTGCTCCTCCGGCTGGGGGAAGGCCTCCGGCCCGTCGAAGAGCCCGGCGGCGACCCCGCCGAAGAGGGCGGCACCGCGCGCGCCAGCTTCGGCCAGCGCCGGCCACTTCACCTGGCGGAACATCTGCTTCTTGCGCCTCCTCAACCCTGCGCAACGGACCCAGCCGCCGGTGAGGACCACTTCCTCGGTTGGCCCAGCGATCGAGTCCATGTTCTGCACCAGGCGGTAGGCGCCCTCGCTCACCGCGTCGAGGGCAGCGCTCCACAAGGCCGCAGGGGAAGCTCCCGGCCCGATGCCCACGATGGACGGATCCGAGTAAGGGTGCTCCTGTACCAGGCGCAGCGGGCCAGCTGAAACTCCCCCGGCCTGACGGTCCAAGGTGGCGAGAGGCCCTCCGCCGTCCACGCCGAGCAAGGCGAGTACCCGGTCCAGAACCAACCCGAGTGTCTGGCCGCCGAGGAGGGCGTACTTTCCTGGCAGGGTGTGCCAGCCGGCACTGAGGCCGGCCTCGACCACCCGCCGGAGCTCTGGCCCGGGGAGCGGTTCCACTGCTCTGACCACCGCCTCGGCGGTGCCGCAAGAATCGAGCAACTGGCCGGGCTTGGTCGCTCCCGAGCCGGCGGCGACACACAGGTGATCGTGGCCGGCAGAGGCTAGAGCGGCCCCTCGCAACCGCGGGGGCACAACCCCCTTAGCTCGCCCGACCAGCTGGCCGGCGCTCACAACTGGCGGGAACAGCCCTGTCGGGGCTCCTGCCAACTGCAAGGCCTCCACCCAGAAGCTCCGTTCGGCAAGGGAAAGGGCGCCAGTTCTCGAGGCGAGGGAGGCTTCGGCGACCTGCTCCGCGCCAAGCCTGTGGAGCACCCAGTCGGCGACGTTGAGCGCCCGGCACAGCCGAGGTGCACCGTGGCGGTGAAGCCAGGCCAGCTTGGCGAGAGTGCACATCGAGGACACAGGAAGGCCGGTGCGTTGCGCAAAGGCGTCGCGGCCGAGCTCGCCGGCGAGCTCCTCCGCCTCTTCGGCGCCGCGGGTGTCGTGCCAGGCAATCGAGGCGGTGGCCGGGCTCCCGTCGGGGCCAAGAAGGACCACCGTCTCAGCCATGCTGGTGACGCCCACTCCCACCACTCGTCCCTCCGGCGCGGCATCTAGCGCCGCGCTGATTGCTCGCATGGCGGCGTCGAAGAGGTCGGCGGGATCGGCCTCCGCTCCGGTGGGAACAGGCTGCCAGGGGGTTGGAGCCTTGCCCCAGGAAATCTCCTCGCCATCCCGGCCGACCACTGTCGCCTTGGTCATGGTCGTTCCCACGTCGATCCCCACTAGCAACTCGGGAAACACGCTTGACATCGTTGGTGAAACCTGCAAGGTTGCGAAAGGTTTACGGACAGGAGAGGAGTGCATGAGCTTCAGCACCGACGGTGTGGTCCCAAACAGCGCCGCTGCCGGCACTGGGACGCCGGTCATCGCTGTAAGGGGCATCGCCAAGCACTTCGGCAGCATACAAGCGCTGCGAAGCGTGGACCTGGACGTTCACCAAGGAGAAGTGGTGGGGCTGATAGGCGACAACGGCGCCGGCAAGTCGACCCTGGTGAACATCCTCTCGGGGGCTCTACAGCCGAACGCCGGCACGATCCTGTTGGACGGCGAGCCGGTGACGTTCGCCTCCTCCCTGGAGGCCCGCCGGGCAGGTATCGAGACCGTCTACCAGGATCTCTCACTGGCGCCAGACCTGAACGTATGGCAGAACATCTTCCTCGGCCGCGAGAAGACGGTGAAGGGACCTCTCCGCTTCATGGGCTGGCTCGACCGCCGCTCGATGGCCCGGGAAGCGGAGGCCGATCTCGAGCGGACCCACATCCGCATCGGCTCGGTGACCTCACTGGCAGGGCGGCTCTCCGGCGGCCAGCGCCAGGCCATCGCGGTAGGGCGGGCGGTTTCCTGGGGCTCGCGGGTCCTCCTCATGGACGAGCCCACCGCCGCCCTCGGGGTCGAGCAGCAGGAGACGGTGGGAGAGCTGGTCCGTTCGGTGTCATCACATGGGGTGCCCGTCCTCCTGATCACCCACAACCTGCCCCAGGTGCACAGGCTCGCTGACAGGGTCGCGGTGTTGTTCCACGGGCACGTGGTGGCCGACCTTCGCTGCTCGGAGGTGACCGTAGACGACATGGTGAGCTGGATCACCGGAGCGGCCCTGGGAGCGCAGCACCATGCGGATTAGAAGGCCGCCGGGCCCGAGACAGGGGCTGGGTCATGTCGGTTAGGTTGCCCTCGGCGTTGACGCCCGCAGGGACGGTGACCGAGGGTTCCGGTCCGGAGGGCGAGGAAACTGGGCGATCAGCGTTGCTCAACGCCATTGACCGCTTCGGGGACTACTGGATGCTAGGCGTGTTCGTCGTCATGGTCTTGGTGTTCGGGTTCCTGTCGCCCTCCCACGACCTGTTCACTCGGGCCAGCTGGCTGAATATCTCCCAGTACGCAGTGGAGTTCCTGCTTCTTGCCATCGGCCAGACTTTCGTGATCATCACCGGTGGCATCGACCTCTCCGACGGGGCCGTGCTCGGCTTTACGGGCATGGTCTCGGGAGTGGTCATGCAGGGCCTTCTCAGCGCGCACGCGAACGTCACGCTCACGACCGTGGCCGGTTTCGCGACCGCCCTCTTGTTGGGCGCCGTTATCGGCTTTGTCAACGGCTTCCTCATCACCCGGCTCAAGCTGCCCCCCTTCATCGTCACCCTGGGTACCCTCACTGCCATCGGGGCGGGGGCGACCCCGTTGATCAACGGCGGCAACGAGGTCATCAACCTTCCATCCCAGATCGGCACCATCGGCCAGACCCTGATCGGCGGCTGGGTCTACGTTCCAGTGCTGGTGGCAGCGGTGAGTTGCGTGATCATGGGCCTGGTCCTGCACCGCACCCGTTTCGGGTTGCGCACCTATGCCATAGGCAGCAACGGCACAGGCGCACGGCGCGCCGGCGTCGGCGTTGACAACCACCTGGTGAGGGTCTACATGCTTTCTGGGCTCCTGGCCGGCTTGGCGGGGATGATGGTGATGGCCAATTTCACCGACGCCTCTCCCTTGGCCGGTCAGAACGATGAGCTCAACGCCATCGCCGCGGTTGTCATCGGGGGCGCTAGCCTTTTCGGGGGACGGGGCCACATGCTCGGCACGGTCGTGGGGACTTTCATCATCGCCCTCTTGGTCACCGGCCTTGTGCTGGTGGGCGTCAGCGGCAGCTGGCAAGAGGT
>PMZN01000164.1:8414-13825 GCA_003170375.1 Acidimicrobiaceae bacterium
GTCCCAACTGATCCCGCACATAGAAAAGAAAGAAGGAGGAAACATGACCCATAGACGTTGGTTCAATGGCCTGCGGTCGCGTGCCGCGATCGGGATAGCAGTGCTCGGCCTTGTTGCCAGCACGACGCTCGCCGTCACAGCAGGTACAGGGGCGGCGACAGCCGGTGCCGCCACCAAGTACACGATCACCCTGATCCCCGGCCTCACCACGGACCCCTTCTACATCACCATGCACTACGGTGCGATCCAAGAGGCCAAGAAACTTGGGGTGACCCTCAAGTGGGCCGGCGCTACCACTTGGAACTTGGAGCTGCAGATCCCAGTGGTCAAGTCGGTACTGGCAAGCAAGCCCAACGCCCTTCTCATCGCTCCGACCGATGACGTAGCCCTGTTCAACCCGATCGACCAGTACGTGAAAGCCGGGATCCCGGTGATCGCGGTGGACACGACCCTCAAGAACACCTCGATACTGGCCTCGGCGATCAGTTCGGACAACTACCAGGGCGGCGAGGCTGCTGCTGACGCGATCGCCAAGCTTTCCCACAACAAGGGGCAGGTGGCGATTATCAACGTCGAAAAGGGTGTCTCCACCACCGACCTGCGCCAGTCCGGCTTCCTCTTCGAAATGAAGAAGTACGCCAACATGAAAGTGGTCGCCGCGGACTACGACCAGGACAGCCCGACCACCGCAGAGACGCTGGCGAGGGGCCTCATCCTTTCGCACCCGGGCCTGGTAGGCATCTTCGGAACCAACCTGTACTCGGCCGAAGGCGCCGCTAAGGGTGTCGACGCCGCTGGTGCCAAGGGCAAGGTCTTCGTGGCCGGCTACGACGCCGAGCCCGCCGAGGTCACCCTGCTCAAGCAGGGCGTCATCAACATCCTGGTCATCCAGAACCCCGCCATGGAAGGGTCCCTGGCTGTCCAGTACGCCTACGACTTCCTGACCGGGCACAAGTCCGTGATCAAGAAGTCGGTGTTCCTGTCGAACGTGGTGGCCACGACCGCCAACGCCGGCAACCCAGCGGTTTCCGCGTACTACTACAAGACCTCCGCTTAAGTTCGAAGGTCTGCCTCCCACGCCCGGCCGGAGCATGCCGACTCAGTCGGCCTTCTGGCCGGGCGTGGGCACCTTGGGTCCTCACACCGAACCTCTAGCCGACATCCCGTGAGAACCGGCGCACAGGAGTGCCTACGCGCAGAGCACTTGCGTAGCACGGTCTAAGACTCCGGCATACCCAGGCGCAACTGGGCCCGTTCAAGCCTGCGTGCGACACCGAGGCTCTCCGGTGTGCTATCACAGCTGGCATGGGCCGTTTACTCAAGTTGCATCGCCTGGTCCCACCCGGGCGAAAGGCGTTGATCGTCGCGATGGATCAGCCACGTGCGATACACGTCGCCGCACTGGCTGAGCCTGGCCGAGTCCTACATGACCTGCAATCCGCCGACGTCGACGCGTACTTGCTGACGATGTCGACCGCCCGGCATTTCGAGAGCCATCTCGCCGGTCGAGCCGTAGTGATCAGCGTCAGCCAGGATCACCAAGAGCCGCAGCAGGTGGTGGAGCAGGCTGTCGCTTTCGGTGCATCTGGGTTGAAGTACGAGGTCTACCCCTACTGCGAACTCGAAGTCGCCACGATGCGGAGCTTGGAAGCCTTGGCAATTCATGCTGATCGCTGGAGTCTGCCTGTCATGGCAGAGGTGGTTCCGGGGGGATTCGAGCAGATCGCCCTTCACACGGCATCCAACCTCCGCCAGTCAGTCAGGAGGGCGGCAGAAGCCGGCGCCGACCTTGCGAAAATCCCGCCTCCCTCTGAAGGAACACTCTCAGAAGTCACTGAATACGCGTCGATACCCGTGTTGCTGTTGGGGGGCGCGCGGCGCGGCGATCTTGACGACATGCTGGCCCGGGTCCGACAACTTGGCCCCTGCGTTGATGGCCTGGTGTTCGGTCGCTACGTCGTGGAGGATCCTGAGCCCGCGAAAGTAGTCGCCGCGCTCCGGAAGGTTCTTGACTCTGTTGGTTAGTTGTCGAACCATCGGTAAGCGGCCCGAGGCCCGCAGGCACTGTTTCAGGAACTTCACGAAGAACTAGCCGAGCTCGCGGACCGCGGCTTGTCGGCGCGGTATGTCGGCCCCGGAGCTTCCGAGAGCTGGGGACCTATCGGAACCGGCCAGCGAACCTACCGAAGGTGCTGCTACCCCGATAGCGGCGATATCAATCGGGCGTCGCCGTCGAACCCGAGGAATCGCGGTTCTTCTTCGATGATCACGTCGGGCCGGTCCTGAAGGGCCGGCAGGCAGCCTTCGGAGACGACGAGACGCTCCACCGCAAGCGTGTTCCTGATGTGCACCAGGCGCAGATCCTCCGCCGTGAACGGCCGCAGGGTATCGAGCATGGCTCCGATGGCGTCGCGGTCGGTCGGCACGGTCAGCGGCAAGCGCATGTCCTCAGGGAAACATGCGGTGATGGCGTTCACGGCGGTCACCTCTAGGTCGACTTTCTCGATCAGCTGCGGCGTGGTGACGTCGATGAAGCCGAGCCCGCAGGCGTTGCCCTCCGAGGCAGGGGTCAGGTCGCGCACGAATATCCGCGTGATGCGGGGCCGGTCCCGTTTCACCTGCCAGGGGCCGAGGGCGCGTCCGATGACGTTCGGGTCCAGTCCCGCGCCACTGATGTCCTTGCCCATCTCGTCGACGATGAGCAGGTCGATGTCGTCGAGGGGGAGGCCGGGGAGGAGCCCTCGCGCGACTTCCTGGAGGGCCAGCTCGCCGGACTCGATCTCGGGGCCGAGCAGGAGCCGCACCTCGCAGGCCCTGTGCTGCTGGTTCTCCAAGATGGCGACCCCGAACAGGACCGGCACCAGTCGGAGAAGGGCGACTGCGGCCTCGTGGACGATCTCGCCGAGGTCGCGAGCCACGCCCGCCCTGTGCAGCCGGTCGGCCCCCTCCTGGTTGCCCAGGCCGATACACAGCATCTTCATGAGGCCGCTGCCCATCGGCCCAGCGAAGTCCGTGTGTGGCTTCACCCGGTTGACGATCACGATGCCGTCGGCGCCGNNGGCGGCGAGCCGGTCGAAGCACAGTGGGATGTCGCCCACAGCGCCCACCGGCACCACTTCCATGGTGGCCCGGATCGGTGCACCGACCGCCTCCGATGTGATGCCAAACCCCGCCAGAACCTCCGTTTGGCCGGCCGCGGTCGCGCCCCCGTGGGAGCCCATCGCCGGCACTATGAACGGTTCGCAGCCTGCGGAGCGCAGTTCGCCGACGATGGCTCTCACTGCGGGCAGCAGGCCGTCGACGCCCCGGCTGCCGACGGCCACCGCGATCCGCGCGCCCGCGGGTGGGCTGATGACGGGAGCGAGCCGCCGCCATTCGCGGACCACCTGCGCAGCCACGTCGACGGGCGGCGGCACTGTGAAGACCTGACGCACCAGGCGTACCCGCGGCAGGTCCAGCTCGCCGCGGTGCAGCGAGCGCACGACCGGCGGGACAATCACCGGATCGTTACGACTTCCTGGTCGGAGTCCACGTCCAGCACGTCACCGTCGCGGATCTGTTCGAAGTCTTCGGGGGCGCAACGCACCAACGGCACACCGACGACCACGGCGCTGGCCACGAGCACCGTGTCGAACTCCGCGACCACGACGGCAACCGGTGCGGTGCCGGCCTTGGCCAGCTGGTAGAGACCGTCGGCCTGGACCACCGAGCTCCCCTTGCCGCCCGGACAGACGAGGACGGCGCCGGCAATGGACCGGCCCTCGATGGCGTGACCGGCCTCGATGACGGTTCCGGTGGGCGGGTCCACGAGGTAGAAGCACATGGCGTCGGTGGACACGACGGCCGGTCCGGACGCCTTGCCAGGCGCCGCTCCCCGGCAACCGATCACGGAGACTTCTCGGGCACTCATGACGTCTCTCCCTTGATCGCGGCCTCCACGCAATCACCCACGCTGCGCAACGCGAACTCCATGTCACGCCGCTGCGTGTAATACGCGCCCTTCAGCGAGTCGGTGACGCCCTTCTTGCCGGCCAGGTGCTTCCAGACCACCTGGTCGATGCAGGTGTCGGGGACCAGATGGCCCCCGGCCTTCTCGATCACCTCGGCGACGCCCATGCGCGCGGCAAGCTCCTTGGCATAGAACGACGTCATGACCCAGAACTCGGACTTGAACTGCCGGCCGCCGATCCGGTCGGCGATCGCCCGGAGCTGGTCGAGCGACAGGTGCGGGCAGCCGAGCAGCGCGAAATCGATGGGGCCGCCTTCCGCCGAGAGCATCTGCTGCTCCTCGACGAGATCGCGCGCCGTGATGACAACTGGGTCACCGGGCGCGTCTCCGTGGAACGCGGCCTCGAGCGTGGGTGCCTCGGGCGTGACCCCGACGATGTGGTACATCGGAACGTTGCCACCCGTGTTCAGCTCCGCCCCCAGGTTCATGAGCGCCTCCGGGCTCACACTCGCGGGTATGCCGGTGAACACCGGGATGAAGGCCGTCTGCAGGCCCGCTTTTCGGGGCACCGCGTAGCCCAGCAGGTGATAGTCGAACTCGTCGGTGAGCGTCGGTTCGACGTGCACGTGCACCTGGCCTTTGCGGTTCTCGTCGAGCAGAAGACCGTAGATCGGCACCCGGCCGGTCACCGCGGCGCACAGGGCGGACTGGGCCGACTCGCGGTTGGTGCGTGCCCCGTAGACAGAGTTCATGTAGGGGGTGGCGCTGGATTCGGAGTACGCGGTGACTTCGCCAAAGCGCGGGACGTTGCCCTGCAGGTAGGGCGTGCAGTTGTAGGTCAGCTGCGCGCCCAGGGCCCGGTACGCGGCCTCGGTTCGCTCCATCGTCTCCATGTCGTCCGGGGTCAGGCCGGGCAGGTGCCGGAAGAACTCGAGGCAGAAGCCCGGATTGACCGTCGGCGGAACCCGGCACACGGCTCCGCCGGCCACCAGCCGCTCCGCGAACCAGATGTCCGCGTCCTGGTTGCTCAAAGCGACATGCGCCCGGGAGATGTCGCACATCTGCTCGGCGTCGAACGCCCGGCCGATCGCGACAAGGACCTGCATGGCCAAGGCGACGCCTTCGCCATCGACCCCGTCGAGCATTTCCCTGTCCCGATCGGTGAGTTTCATGTCGCCGCCTCCGTCTCACCGTGCTCGTGCATCGGGACCCGCAGCCCGTGGGCCGCGGCCACCTGCACGGCCTCGGGATAGCCGGCATCGACGTGCCGGATGACACCGCTGCCCGGGTCGTTGGTGAGCACCCGCTCGAGCTTCTCGGCGGCCAGCGCCGTGCCATCGGCGACCGTCACCTGCCCGGCGTGAATGGAACGGCCGATCCCGACCCCGCCACCGTGGTGGATCGAAACCCACGAGGCGCCCGAGGCCGTGTTGAGCAGCGCGTTCAGCAGCGGCCAGTCGGC
>PMZN01000164.1:13831-17214 GCA_003170375.1 Acidimicrobiaceae bacterium
CCGATCACGATCGGCGCTTGCAGCCTGCCGCTGGCGACCATGTCGTTGAAGCGCAGTCCCAGCCGATCGCGCTCGCCGTACCCGAGCCAGCAGATCCGCGCCGGCAGCCCTTGGAAGTGCACCCGTTCGCCGGCCATCTTGATCCACCGGCCGAGCGACTCGTTGTCCGGGAACTCTTCGAGAACCGCCTGGTCCGTCGCGGCGATGTCCGCCGGGTCGCCTGACAGCGCAACCCAGCGGAACGGGCCTCTTCCTTCGCAGAACATCGGTCGGATGTACGCGGGAACAAAGCCAGGAAAGTCGAAGGCGCGTTCGCAGCCACCGGTCTCCGCTTCGGCGCGGATCGAGTTACCGTAGTCGAACACCTCGGCTCCCAAGTCGAGGAAGCCGACCATCGCCTCCACGTGGCGGGCCATCGACTCCCGGGCCATCTTGGTGAGCCCTTCGGGGTCCTTGACCCGCAGGTCCGGCATCTCGTCCACGCTCACGCCCTGCGGAACGTACATCAGCGGGTCGTGCGCAGAGGTCTGGTCGGTGACGACGTCGATCTCCGCCCCGATCGCTAGCAGGTGGGGCACGATGTCGGCCGCGTTGCCCAGGATTCCGATCGACAGCGCCTGGCGGCTGCGTTTCGCCTCCATGGCCCGGTTGAGCGCGTCGTCGACCCCGTCGGCGAGGACATCGAGGTAGCCGGTGTCCAGGCGCCGCTGGATCCGTGACGGATCGACCTCGACGCACAGAACGACGCCCCCGTTCATCGTGACCGCCATGGGCTGGGCGCCGCCCATCCCGCCCAGCCCGGCGGTGAGGGTGATCGTGCCGGCGAGGCTGCCGCCGTGGCGCTTCGCCGCCACCGCAGCAAAGGTCTCATAGGTTCCCTGCAAGATTCCCTGGGTTCCTATGTAGATCCACGATCCGGCGGTCATCTGGCCGAACATCGTGAGCCCCAGTTCGTCCAGCCGGCGGAACTCCTCCCAGGTCGCCCACTGCGGTACCAGGTTGGCGTTCGCGATGAGGACCCGCGGCGCCCACTCGTGGGTCCGGAAGACGCCCACAGGCTTGCCGGACTGGACGAGAAGCGTCTCCTCGGGCCCGAGCTCTCGCAGGCTCGCGACGATCGCGTCATAAGCAGCCCAGCTGCGCGCCGCCTTGCCTCCACCCCCGTAGACGATCAGCTGGTCGGGATGCTCGGCGATATCGGGGTCGAGGTTGTTCATCAGCATGCGCATCGCCGCTTCCTGCGGCCAGCCTTTGCACGAGAGCTCGCTGCCGTGCGGTGCACGCACGGTGCGCGGTCCACTAGTCATCGCGTCACCGTCCGGCCGACTCGACCGGGCTGGCGGCAGCCTTGGAAGCCGGAGGCAGTACATCCACGCCGATGTGCAAGACGTAGTAGAGAACGGTCGCCACGATCAGGCCCAGGATCCAGGAGATGTCCCCACCCCCGAGGTGCGAGACCATCGGGCCGGTGTAGAAGGTCGTGCTCATGAACGGGACCTCCACTCCGATCGCCACCAGGTAGGCGATCATCGTGCGCCAATCGAGCCGGCCGTAGATCCCGTCCGGCGTGAAGATCGAGTCGATGTCGTACTGCTCCTTGCGCACGAAGTAGAAGTCGGTCAGGTTGATCGCCGTCCACGGGATCAGGAAGTACGCCAGGAACAGGATGAAGTTCTCGAAGTTGTTGAGGAAGTTCGAGGTGGCGGCAATCGCCAGCACGGTCCCGACCACCGCAGCGACGAGCACGAAGATCGTTCGGGCCCCGCGGTGCACCTGCATCCGGCGCAGGGCGGTGATGGTAGTCGTGGAGGACATGAACATCCCGTAGAGGTTCAGCACGTTGGCCGCCACGATGCCCCCGATGATGATCAGGGCGATCAGCCAACCCGTGTGACTGTTGCCAAGGCCCGTGAAGAAGGTCACGCTCCCGCCGTTGAACAGCTTGGGCGCCACGGCGAGCCCGACGGCACCGAAACCCATCAGCCAGTACGAGCCGATGACCGAGCCCACGGCGGTCCACCAGAAGGTGGCTGACATGTTCGTGTCCTCGGGCAAGTACCGGCTGTAGTCCGCGACGTAAGGCGCATAGGTGATCTGCCAGGTGGCAGCGAGCGTGATGGCCAGTAGGAACGTGCCGTAGGGAACACTCCCGGAGACCCACACTGAGCTGATGTGGTGCAGCGTAAGGAGCCGGATGGTGAGGTAAACAAAGCCAAGGCCGCTCACGAGGCTGATCCACCGCTCGTACTGGTGGATCATGCGGTAGCCGTAGATCGCGAGCACCGTGCACAGCAGGGAGACGATGACCGTTGCCAGCTTGTCATTAATGCCCCACCACGCGGCGAGGGCCGCCCCGCCGAGAATCGCGCTGGCCGCAAAGTAGCCGACGTACATCAAAAGGACGAGCACGAGCGGCACGATNNNNAGCAGGGCGAGCAACGCCCAGGGCAGCGACAGCCCGATTAGAACTGCGATAGCCCCGGTAGCGGCCGCGGTCACCTGCATGTTGGCCCCGAACCAGATGAAGAAAAGCCGGCGGGGCGAGCCGTGCCGCTCTGAGGCGGGAATATAGTCAATCGAGCGGCGCTCGATCTGCAAGCTGCTGGTGTAGGTCTCTTGAGTGCCCATCACATCGCCTCCTGTCGTCGACGCTGGACGCGGACAAGCAAGAGGGTGATAAGCAGATTTTCGCCCGCGTGCCCACACCCGGCGAAGGGTCAAAGGTCCTCTGTGTCCCGGTATCTCACCCCTACTGGGGGCCAGGAACCTTCGCCGCTATATGAGTGATTCCAAAGGATTCACGCGTGCTGGATTTGTTTGTAGCAGATCGTGGCCGTGAGCACAAGCAAGAGCTGGCAGCCTGCGGACAACGATGTCGAGGCCATTGTTGGGGCTCCGAGTGCACAGTCCTCAAGTACCGGACATGGTTCCCCAACCCAAGCTTGCAGTGGCGACCGCTTCCACCCGATCCGTCGAGCTAGCCCGGCTGTTGGCGCGCTAACTGAGCTCGCGGACCGCTGCTTCCAGGTCGGTGATGTCGGCCCCCCGCTCCCGCAGGTCGTCGACATTGATGACCACGTTGGCGAGAGCGCCTTCCCGCGCCGCATTCAACAGGGCGAGCGCGGTGGTCCAGTCGCTCTTCATCATCGGCCGGACCCGGTCGGCCAGCTCCCGGAGCTCCCCGGTGCAGGTCCAGGCGAGCCGCGCTGTGTCGAGCGGCACATCCGCGGCGTGCCGGATGGCGGCCGTCCACGCCTGTTCCGCCTCCGGCCCGGGCTGGGCCTTCGTAGCCCGGCGCGCCGTGACCGTATCGGAGTACGCCTCCGCGTCCTGTTCGACCAGGCCGAGAAAGCGGCTCCGGGCGGCAGCCAGCCGCTCCCGGG
>PMZN01000164.1:17238-32766 GCA_003170375.1 Acidimicrobiaceae bacterium
GGAGTTGGGGTGCGCGCAGCCAGCCGGGCGGTGAAATCGGAGAGGGACTCCGCGGACGGCCGTGCTCCCCGCACCTTGCGCTCGAGGACGGTGCTCCGGTCGAAACTGTTGAGCTGCAGGTAGTACTCAGCAGCGTCGAACAGGGCGTCCTCGGGCACCAGGCCGACGACCTCGGTCTCCTCAACGTCCACCCCGAAGCGCGCCGCCTCCCGCCGCACCGCCTCGACTGCGCGGTGAATCGGGGTACGTCGGTAGTCGGTCAGGTTCATGGAGACCTGTGCTCGCTGCCGCTCGTGGATCTCGAAACCCAGCGCCTTGACCTCTGCCAGGCCGCCGTCGCGGCCACGGACGGCGCGTGCCACGCGCTTGGCCACCGCCACGTCGGGGGTGGTCAGGTAGGCGTTGTACGCGATGAGCACCGGCCGGGCGCCGATGGCCACCGCGCCTGCCGTCGGATGCACCCGCGGCTCGCCGATGTCCGGGCGCCTCGCGGGGTCGGTCCCGATGGCGTCCCGGATGCCTTCGAACTGTCCCGCGCGCACCCTCGCCAGATCCTGCCGCTCCGGCAGCCGAGCTGCCTGGCCGTACAGATAGACGGGGATTTGCAGCTCCTCCCACACCTGGGTGCCGAGGCCGGCGGCGAGATCGATCGCCTGCGCGGTGGTGGCGTCGCCCAGGGGCACGAAGGGGACCACGTCGGTGGCGCCCATCCGTGGATGCTCGCCCTGATGGCTGGTGAGGTCGATGAGCGCCGTCGCCACCCGCATCATCCGCAGCACCGCATCCACGAGCGCCGGCCCCTCACCGACGAGCGTGACCACGCAGCGGTTGTGGTCGGCGTTCTGCTCGACGTCGAGCAGCGCCACCCCCGGTTTGTCCTGCACCTCGGCCACGATGCGGGCGATCTTCGTCTGGTCCCGGCCCTCTGAGAAGTTGGGAACGCATTCAAACCAGTTCACGCGAAACCTCCAGAATGTGCCGCCACCCCGACAGCGGCGAAATCAGTCGGGCGTCCTCGTCGAACGCGAGCAATCGCGGTTCTGTTTCGATGACCTCGTCGTCGGACAGCCCGGAGCGCTGAGCGGCGCCGTGCACCTCGGACATGGGCCAGTCGTCGAGGCTCACGGTGGTGGTTCTCCTGGTCACGATCTCATCTTGGCACGACCGAGTGAGACAGCGTGGTGGCGGCCGTCGTCGGTCGAGTCAACGTCGTCTCGAACATGGCCCGCGTCGTTGAACGTGCTGAGCGAGACTTCGACTGCCCATCTCGACCGGATCTCCGCAGCCTCGAAGGGTGCCGCTGCCTGAGCGGTCCTGGCGGCCGAGCTGAGCGGGCGAGGGACCCGACATCGTCACGGCTCGACCCGGCGCCGCGCCCGACCGGCACTCTCCGCGGTCTCCTCGATCAGCCTGGCCACCCGATTCCGCCGGTCGTCGTCTTGCAGCCCTTTGAGGTTGATCAGCACGAGAGCGGCGGCCGCCCTCGCACCAGACTCTGCCAGCAACGCAGCAGTGACGGCGTCACCAAGCAGATCGGGGTTCCCGCATTCGGCGATCCGCGCGGCCAGACCGGCCACGCTGGCACCCGTCTCCACGACCTCCAGCGGGACGTCGGTCGCCTCCAGGAGCGCCGCGGCAATCTGACGCTGGCGGTCTTGCGGGTCAGGCTCGCAGGGTTCGTGCAATGCCGACATGACGCGTCTGTAAGCGTCGGCGTCGGCCTGGCAGAGTGCGGCAGCACGATCGCGAAGCTGTTCGGCGGTGGCCGCGAGATCCGGCGCGTCCGACATCTGTCTCGTGGAGAGACGCGCCGCCATCACGCAGAGTCCCGCGGCCAATGCGACCGCCATGGCTGCGGCCGACCCGCCAGCAGGTGCTGGCTCGGCCGCCGAAACGAGCTCTAGGAAGCTCCCGAGCGCTGTCTCGAGATAGGCCGGTTCGTCAGCTGAGCCCGACAATCTCACCGTTCTCGTCGATGTCGATGATCTCCGCGGCCGGGTGCGTCGACAGGCCCGGCATCGTGCTCATGTCGCCGCAGATGAGATACACGAAACCTGCTCCAACCGAGGCGCGCGCTTCGCGCACCGGCATGCGCCATCCGACCGGCGCACCCTTCAGCGAGGGGTCCGACGAAAGCGACAGGTGCGTCTTGGCGATGATCACCGGCAGGTTCCCATAGCCGTTCTTCTCGTAGGCGTCGATCTGGCGGTTCGCGGCCGGCAGGTAGTCGACTCCGGCGGCGCCGTAGACCTTCGTGGCCACCGTCTCGATCTTCTCGCGCAACGGCGCCTCGCTCGGGTAGAGCAAGTGGAAGTCGTTCGCCTCGTCGGCTGCCTCGACCACAGCTTGCGCGAGCTCGGTAGCTCCCTTGCCACCTTCGGCGAAATTGGTGCACACCGCCGCACGAACCCCCATGGAGGCCGCGATCTCCCGGATTGCCTCGTGCTCAGAAGGGAAGTCCCCGGGAAACGCGTTGATCGCGACGACGGGGGACACGCCGAAGATCTGGATGTTCTCGATCTGCTTGCGCAGGTTCGCTCCGCCGAGACGGACCTCCTCCGGGTTCTCCTCGAGGATGGCAGGGGGCAGCGGCCGCCCGGCCGCGACCCGGTGCCGGCCGGAATGGACCTTCAGCGCGCGCACTGTGGCAACGACTACGGCGGCGTCGGGCCTCAGGCCCGAGGTGCGGCATTTGATGTCGAAGAAGCGCTCGGCTCCCATATCTGCGCCGAAACCTGCCTCGGTGAGGAGGAAGTCGCCGGTGTGGATCCCGATGAGGTCACCGACAATCGAGGAGTTGCCGTGCGCGATGTTGCCGAACGGTCCGGCGTGCACGATCACCGGGGTGTTCTCGATGGTCTGGAGCAGGTTCGGCTTGATGGCTTCACGCATGATAACGGTCATGGCACCGGCGCCCTTCAAGTCCTCCGAGGTCACCGGCTCGCCGTCGTCGGTGTAACCCACGACGATCCGCCCCAAGCGGGCCCGCATGTCCTTCAGCGACGTCGACAACGCGAGGATGGCCATCACCTCCGACGCTGCGGTGATGTCGAAGCCGGTCTGGCGGGGGATCCCGTCCAGCTTGGACCCGAGCCCTATCACGATGTTGCGAAGAGCGCGATCGTTCACGTCGAGCACTCGTCTCCAGGTGATGTTGTGCAGGTCGATCTTGAGCTCGTTGCCCTTCTGCAGATGGTTGTCGACCATGGCCGACAGCATGTTGTGCGCGGCCGTCACCGCATGCATGTCACCGGTCAGGTGGAGGTTGAAGGATTCCATTGGGACGGCTTGGCTGTAGCCACCACCGGCCGCTCCGCCTTTGATACCGAACGTGGGGCCCATCGAGGGCTGGCGTATCGAGATCGTCGCGCTCTTGCCGATGTGGTGCATGGCTTGGCCAAGGCCCACGATCGTCGTCGTCTTCCCCTCGCCGAGCGGCGTCGGGGTGATCGCGGAGACGACCACGTACTTGGCCTTCGGGCGGTCCGCCAGCTCGGCGATCGCGTCCAGCTTGATCTTCGCAACATTCTCGCCGTACTGCTCGAGCATCCGCGGCTCGATTCCCATGTCCTTCGCGATTTCAGCAATCGGCTTGAGGTGTGCCTGGCGCGCGATCTCAAGGTCGCTAGGCATGGCCATGTCAGATCTCCTTTTNNCCTGCGAGGTCGTCTCGGACGACGTCGGTTTCACTTTAGCCTCAAGGATCTGAACGCCGACAACCCGCTCCCGTTCGTTCGGGACGACCCGGCCCCCTCGATCTGGCGATGACCGGCGCCATGTCGAACGCGTCTTGCCCGACAGGGCAGAATGATGCTGTGCTTCACTGACGCGCGGTGATTCGGAGAGTCTCCTCGCCGCCGTTCTGGTCCGAGGTCCTCTCAGGAAGTAGACGAATGCCCTCAAGAGCCCCCTTTCTTGCGAGGTGGTCGCCCCGGATCGGGCACAGGGCCGCACGCCTTCACTTGCTCACAGGGCCGACTACGACCATTGGGATCTGGTCCGCTCCGGTCTGGCTGATTCTCTTCCTTGTCGGTCAGGGTTGGTCCAGGGTATGTGCCTATGCGGTTGCCGGGTTCGGCTTCGCCTGCCTTGCCTTTGCGGCGATCTGCATGCACCTCATGTACAAGGCGTTGGGCGCGCGGTTCGGTTTCAAGGTCTCTTGGCGCAACGCACCGCCCTACCGCTACAAGGCCTTCAGGACCTGGTGCCGGAGCAACGGCGTGGACCCGGCCACCGGCCGGCCGCTCGAAGGCGGACGCGTCCGCGACCAGCCCGCACACCGCAGTCGCGAGCACGGCAGCGCTGCGCACCGCAACACAGCGCGCCGCAGTCCTGCTCGCCACAGTCCTGCGCACAGTGCTCGGTCGAAGGTCGGCCGATGACAGACACGGTGAGTTGCGCGTCGCCGGTAGGTAAGCGACATAATGGCGAAACTGAAGCACCGGGTGGCGGTGAAGGGCACACAATCGTCCAAAGGAGGCCTGGGTGATCAACGACGGTGACACCGGATTTGTTCTAGTCAGCGCCGCACTGGTCATGGTGATGACGCCGGGTCTGGCGTTCTTCTACGGCGGCCTGGTGCGAAGAAAGAACTTCCTCGAGATCATGTTGCAGAGCTTCATCTCGATGGGCGTCGTGACCGTGCTCTGGGTTCTGGTCGGCTACTCGCTCGCCTTCTCCGGGAACCTCGGGGGTGTCATAGGCAACTTCTCGTGGGCCGGGCTACGAGGAGTAGGCGCAGCACCGGGTCCGTATGCGCCTCATATCCCCGCTCTGGCGCATTTCATCTTCCAGGAGATGTTCGCGATCATCACCCCGGCGCTCATCACCGGCGCCTTCGCTGACCGGGTCGCCTTCAAGAGCTATCTCAAGTTCCTGGTCATCTGGAGCCTGCTCGTCTACGTGCCGATCGTGCACTGGATCTGGGGTGGCGGTTTCCTCATGAAGTGGGGCGTCGAGGACTTCGCCGGCGGAATGGTCGTCCACACCAGTGCAGGGTTTGCGGCACTGGCGTCGGTGTTCGTCGTCGGATCCAGGAAGTTCGCACCGGGCGAGAAGACGGTCCCGCACAATGTGGCCTTCGTCGGCCTCGGCACCGGGTTGTTGTGGTTCGGCTGGTTCGGCTTCAACGGCGGCTCGGCGCTCGCCGCCAACGCCGTGGCGGCGCAGGCATTCGTCAACACCGACATCGCCGCGTCGGTCGCGATGTGCACGTGGCTGGCCATCTCGTGGTGGAGCTCAGGAAAGCCCAGCATCGTCGGTGCTTTCACGGGAGCGGTCGCGGGGCTCGCTTGTGTGACGCCTTGTGCCGGCTTCGTGCCGACATGGGCGTCGTTCGCGATCGGCCTGCTCGCCGGATCGCTCTGCTACTCGGCCGTCGCGCTCGTCCGCCGTATGAAATGGGATGACGCGCTCGACGTGTGGGCCTGTCACGGCGTGGGCGGGCTCCTTGGTTCGATTCTGTTGGGCGTATTTGCTTACGCTTCAGTCAATGCGGCCGGCCAGGACGGCCTGACTGCGGGAAATCCTTCGTTCTTCGGCAAGCAGGTCGCGGCCGCCGTGCTCGTGGCGGTCTACGCGTTCGTCCTCACCTGGGCCATCCTCAAGATCCTGAACAGGTTCGAAGCTGTCCGGGTTCCCGACGCGGTCGAGCTCGCCGGGCTGGACACCGAACTGGGGGAACCGGACGCTTACGTCTTCACCTGAGCGGTGAGCCGCAACGGGCCAGTTCCCCTGGCCGGTCCGCGCCCGCGTCGCCTGCCTCGGCAGGGCGGTTGTTCCCAGGTATCGGCGCGAGATGGCCACTCGACAAGAACGCCTGAGCTGGTCGGTCGCGCAGAGAAGCGGGCAAATCGGCGGCCCTGCTAACTTCAGATCCGATTACCCTCAGGTTCTCGACTTCGCCGCGTTGGCCTGCGCCGGGTTGCGACATAGGGAGGAGGGGCGTGAGTTGTCGCAGTACGTCTTGAAGCGTGTCGGATTGGCATTGCTGACGCTCGTGCTGTTGAGCTTGATCATCTTCTTCGCCGGCCAGGTGCTGCCCGGCAACGCGGGACGGGCCATTCTCGGGCCCTTCGCCTCCCAACAGTCCGTGGTTGCGCTCGACCACAAGCTCGGTGTCGATCGCCCGCTTGTCGTCCAGTATTGGAGCTGGGTCTCCGGATTTGTGCGGGGCAATCTCGGGACCTCATACCAGTTCCAGTCACCGGTCAGCTCCTTCCTCTTCCCGGCGCTCGGGCGCTCGCTCAAGCTCGCGGCCTTTGCCTTCGTGATCGTCGTGCCTACCAGCATCCTCGGCGGGGTGGTCGCGGCCCTCAATCGAGGGCGCGTGGTGGACCGCGTCATCAGCACTACCAGCCTCTCGCTGTCGACCGTGCCCGAGTTCGTGTCGGGTGTCGCTCTTATCGTCGTGTTCGCGATCGGCCTCAAGGTGCTTCCCGTCACCGCCAACGCCCCGCCCGGCTCGCCGTTGCTCACCCAGGTGCGCTACCTGATCCTTCCCGCCGTCCCGCTCGTGTTCATCCTCTTCGGCTACATCGCCCGCATGGCCCGGGCGGGCACGATCGAGGCGCTCGACTCCGATTACGTCCGTACGGCGATGCTAAAAGGGCTGCCCCGCTGGCTTGTGATCCGACGGCACGTGCTGCGCAACTCGCTGCTTCCCACGATCACGGTCATCGCCACGCAGACCGGTTACCTGATCGGCGGGCTCGTCGTGGTCGAGGCCCTCTTCACCTATCCGGGCATCGGCTCACTGATCCTCACCGCTGCCAAGGACAAGGACTTCCCGATGCTCGAAGCAGGAGTCCTCTTCATCGGCATCGTGTACCTCACAGCGACGCTCATCGCCGACATCCTCTACACGGTGTTGAACCCGCGAATCAGACTGGGGAAGGCCGAGTGACGGCCGGAGACGACCCCCGCGGGCCTCTCGCCGGAGCGCCGGACATCTCACTTGACGCGGTACTGCCGCCCGGCGAGCCCGCTGTGTTCGAGACGTTCCTCGCTGACCCCGGCGGCGCGGCAGGTGCGCTCGAGGTCTCGATGGGACGAATCCGACGGGAGCAGGTCCGTCGGCTCGTCGGGTCGAAGACCTTCCTCGTCGGGTCGGTGATCGTCCTCTGGTGGGTCGTCTGCGCCATCTTCGGGACCTTGTTCGTTCCCTACAGCGCCACGACGCCGGACATCCTGAGCACCAACCTCGCGCCGTCGGCCGCCCACTGGTTCGGGACCAACAATGTCGGCGAGGACGTGTTCTCGCGGGTGATCGTCGGTGCTCGCGACATCCTCGAGATCGCCCCGCTCGCCACGCTCTTGGGCACCGTGCTCGGCACGACGATCGGCTTGGCGCAGGGCTACCTTCGGGGTGCGGTCGACATGATCGTAGGCAGGATCGTGGACGCCGCCCTCGCCCTTCCGATCGTCATCGTGGCCTTTATCTTCGTCGTCGCAATCGGCCCAAGCACGCTCACGCTCATCGTCGTCATCGGCTTTGTCTTCGCCCTCATCATCGCGAGAACGGTGCGCACGGCAGTCCTCCAAGAGCGCGAGCTCGACTATCTCGCAGCTGCGCGGCTACGAGACGAGAGCGTCCCCCACGTGATGTTCGTAGAGATCCTCCCGAACGTGCTCGGCCCGATCCTCGTCGAGTTCACCGTCCGGCTCGGCTATGCGATCTTCACGATCGCGACGCTGTCGTTTCTCGGCTTCGGCCTGCAGCTGCCCACGCCGGACTGGGGCGCCGATGTCGCCACCAATTACGGGTACCTCTCGGCCGGCTACTGGTGGGAGACGCTCTTCCCGGCGCTCGCCATCGCCTCCCTCGTCATCGCGATCAACCTCATCGGCGACTCGATCGAGGCGGTGCTCATCCAATGATCCTTGCAACGTCCGCCGGCCTGCCCGGCACCATAGAGGCGCCGTCCACCACTCTCGAGGTGAGCCACCTTGATGTGAGCTACCGCGTGCGAGGTAACGAGCGCCCGGCCCTTCGAGACGTCTCGTTCCGAATCGGGCGACAGGAGTCGTTCGGCCTCGTCGGCGAGTCGGGGTGCGGCAAGTCCACCACCGCCCTCGCGATCACTCGCTACCTCCCGAGGAACGGGAGCCTCAGCGGCGGCTCGATCACCGTGAACGGTCAAGACATCGCCGCCTTGGACAAGCGTTCCCTGCGCCAGTTCCGGGCTCGCGTGGTATCGATGGTGTACCAAGAGCCCGGCCGGGCGCTCAACCCGTCGATCCGCGTAGGACGCCAGGTGGCCGAGGTGTACGAGATCGCCGGAATGAAGAAGTCTGAGGCCCTGGCGCGCGCCGAGGAGATGTTGCGCGTGGTTCAGATCGCGGACCGAGGACGAGTGCTGGGGTCCTACCCGCACCAGCTCTCCGGTGGAATGCTGCAGCGCGTCATGGTCGCAATGGCGCTTGCCACCGAGCCATCGCTCCTCATCCTCGACGAACCAACGACCGCTCTCGATGCCACGGTCGAGGCCGAAGTCCTCGACCTTGTGTCGTCACTGCGCCAGCAGTTCCAGACCTCGGTGCTCTTCATCAGCCACAACCTCGCGGTGATCGCGAAGATGTGCGACCGGGTCGGCGTCATGTATGCCGGTGAGCTCGTGGAGCAGGGCCCGGCACGGGAGATCTTCGAGAACCCCCGGCACCCGTACACCGTCGGGCTCGTGCGTTGCGTCCCACGGGGCGGTCAGTCCAAGGACCATGGCCGCCTCGACGCCATTCCCGGCTTTCTTCCCGAACCGGGGGAAGTCCAGGTCGGTTGCGTCTTCGCCAAGCGCTGCGCGCTCGCGGACCAACGTTGCACCGAAGAGACGCCACCGACCTACGAGGTGAGCGCAACACGCACCTCTCGCTGTCACTACCACGAGCAGGCGCCCGAGCTGCCCCGGGCAACCCCGGAAGACGTCATGCCGAGGAGGGCCGACGGTGGGGAGGAGCCCGTGATCCGCCTGCGGGGCGTGTCGAAGACCTTCCACGTCCGCGGTGAGCAGGTGCGTGCCGTGGTCGGCGTCGACCTCGACTTGAAGGTGGGAGAGACGCTCGGCATCGTCGGCGAGTCGGGGTGCGGCAAGACGACCCTCGCTCGCGTCCTGCTCGGCCTGAGTGTGCCGGACGAGGGTTCGGTGATCGAGCTCGACGGATCGCCTCTCGCGCCCGAATGCACCTCTCGCAGCCGCAAGCAGTTGCAGGCCATGCAGATCATCTTCCAGAACCCAGACTCCGCCTTGAACCGCCGCCACAACGTGCGTCACATCGTCACCAGGGCGCTCAAGAAGCTGGCGGGTCTCTCGGGCGAGAGCTGCGAGAATCGCCTTCTCGAGGTCATCCGCTCGGTGCGGATGGAGGAGCGCCATCTGGCGTTGCGCCCCTACCAGCTCTCCGGGGGCCTCAAGCAACGCGTCGCCATCGCCCGAGCGTTCGCGGGAGCACCACGCGTCCTCGTCTGCGACGAGCCGACCTCAGCACTCGACGTCTCGGTGCAGGCGGCCATCCTCAATCTCCTCGCCGACCTGCAAAGCCGCGAGCGCGTGAGCTATGTCTTCATCTCGCACGACCTCGGAGTGGTGCGCTACCTCTCCGACAGCATCGCCGTGCTCTATCTGGGCCGGGTGATGGAGCACGGGCCGGCCGGGACGGTCTTCGCCGGTCCCCATCACCCTTACACCGAGTCGCTGTTCTCGGCGGTGCCGAGCCTGGACGGAACGCGCCGCGAGCGGATCCGCTTGAAAGGCGAGATCCCGAGCTCGGCGCACTCCCCCGCTGGCTGCGTCTTCCACACTCGCTGCCCTCGGCGCCTCGAGAACGGACTGTGCGACTCGAGCGAGCCGCCGTTCGTCGAGGTCGAGCCCCATCACATGATGCGTTGCCACATCCCCCTTGAAGAGCTGCGGAGACTGCAGGCGACACAGAGCGCTCCAGTTCCAGAACCGTCGCCGTAACGCGCTTTCCGGCCCGGCTCGCCGACCAGACCGTGCCGCACCGCGGCGCAGACCGCCGAGCCCAACCCTGCAGCGTTCTCAAGGAACCGTCCGAACTATGGCAGAGCAGGGCTCGTCGCCGTGGTCACGCCCGGCCTTCAGCTTCTACGCGAGCACTGCAAGAGTCGTCCGCACCGATCTGCCGGGAGAGCTCGTTGCACCCGTCAAGGAGCTCTCCCGCGAGCGCCTTTCGACAGGACAGCTTGAGCGAGGGTTCCGGTACGCAGATCGTCATCGCAGCCACGACCCGGCCGTCGCGGCGGTGAACGGGCGCGGCGAGGCACGTCAGGTTCTCCCAGGCCTCCTGGCTCGCTTCGGCCCAACCACGGCGCCGAACCTTCGCGAGCTGACGCTCCAGCTCTTCGACGGAGGTCACCGTCCTCTCAGTCAGCTTCCGCATCTCCATATGGAGGTACCTGTCGGCGACCGACGTGGTGGAGAACGCGAGCAGTACCTTGCCTGCCGCGGTTGCGTGCGCTGGAAGCCGACGGCCGACCTCGGTGACAAGCCTGACGGGGCGCTGTGAATCCAGGTACGCCACGAAGACGACGTCGGGCCAGTCAAGAACTGCCAGCTGCATCGTCTCGTCGACGCGGGCGACGATGGGTGACGCCACCACCTGGAACTCGTCGACGAGGTTGACGGCCCGCAGGAAGCTAGAGCCCCACGCCAGGACTTTGGGCCCCATCCGGTAGCCGCCTCGTTGCCCGGGCCTTTGCAGGAGATCGCTCTCGACAAGAGTGTTGAGAATCCGGTACACCGAACTCCGCGGCTCGTCGAGCGCCCGGGTCAGCTCGTCGAGCGTCGCGGAGCCCTGGAAGCCGGTGAGGGCATCGAGAGCTCGGACGGCCGTCACGACCGCAGGGGCGGTCGACGGCGTGCGGATGTCAAGCTTTTCCACTGGTGCCTCCCATCCTCGCACCTGCACAGAAGGGCGCTCGCATCTCTTGCAGGTGCCGACGCTCTGGCGCACGCCGCTACGCTCTGGCGCACACTGGTCCAGCTTAGTCGTACCAGAAGCAGTCAGCTGAATGTCGGTCCAGTATCTTAGACAACACTCGCGTGTGCGAGGGACGACAAAGGGGGTTGGCGAATGGACGTCAACGACGGCAGCAGGGAAGTCGATCACGAGCGGCTCGACAACCTCCGGCGCGGGCGGGGCCCGATCCAGGAGCACATCATCGACGAGCTCCTCGGGGGAAGGCTGACGAGGAGGGACTTCCTCCGGCGCGGCACGGCAGTCGGCCTTTCGATGCCGCTCCTCGGTGGCATCCTCGAGGCCAGCNNGGCTCCACGATAAGGGCGGGCATCCTCGTGCCGGCAGGCGCGATCAACCCGATCACGATCGCCGATGAAGGTAGCCTCGAGCTCCTCGGCAACGTCGGTGAGTTCCTCGTCTTGGCGGACCAGGCACTCGGTTACAAACCGTGGCTCGCGACGAGTTGGAATTCGAACGCCAAGGCGGACGTGTGGACCTTCAAGATCCGCCAAGGTGTCAGATTCAACGATGGCACCCCCATGACCGTCGATGACGTCGTCTACAGCTTCCGGAGCCAGTGCGACCCGAAGAGCGACTCGAGTGCCCTCTCGGTCTTCTCCGGGACCTTGGTTCCCGACGGCGTGGTGAAGGTAGACGACCGAACGGTTGCCTTCCACCTCGAGGCCCCGGACGCCGCCTTCGTCGATGCGGTCTCGTGCGACAACTACACCATGATCATCGTCCCGAACGGCTACAACTACTCCGACTACCAAAAGCAGTGGGTCGGGACGGGGCACTTCATGATGTCCAGCTACACCCCGAACGTAGGGGCGA
Source organism: Acidimicrobiaceae bacterium (assembly GCA_003170375.1). Classification (GTDB taxonomy): domain Bacteria; phylum Actinomycetota; class Acidimicrobiia; order Acidimicrobiales; family Bog-793; genus Fen-455. Next base: position 29,044 of record PMZN01000164.1, read on the forward strand.
CATTCGTCCCCAACCCGCACTACTGGGCGACACCGGCACGGCCGAGTGAGGTGCAGTGGACCTTCTACGCGAGTGAGACGCCGATGACGGCCGCGCTCGAAGCGAACGAGATCGACTGCTTGGACCAGTTCTTCGTTTCCACCAGCCCCCAGCTGTTGAACGGCTCCTACAACATCATCAAGCTGAAGGGCTCAGGCCATCGCGAGATCTCGATGCGCTGCGACGTGCCTCCCTTCACGAACAAGTACGTCCGCCAGGCGCTCGCGCTCACTATCGACCGGCCGGGGCTCGCAAAGGCGCTCTTCAAGGGATACGCCGACATCGGCAACGACAACCCCTTCGCCCCTGTCTTCCCGGCAACTGTCGGCCCGCCGGCCGTCCCTCAGCGCGCTAAGAACCTGAAGCTGGCAAAGGAACTGCTGGCAAAAGGTGGAGTGCCGAGGGGCTTCAGGACTCCGTTCATCACCGAGCAGCACCAGGAGATGCCGCAAGTTGCCCAGTACATCAAGGCGTGGGCCGCGAAGATCGGGGTCACCATAGACCTCACGATCGAGACCCCGACCAAGTACTACGGCACCGCCGTCTACGGCACCTCGGACTGGCTCGACGGCGAGATGAGCATGGTCGACTACGGCGCCCGGTCGACGCCGAACCTGTTCCTTGAAGCACCGTTGCAGACGTACAACAAGAAGACCGGGACCGGTGCCTGGAACGGCGCCCGCTTCAACAACTCGACCTACGACAGGCTCTCGAAGGAGTACGTCGCCGCGGTGGACCTCTCCAGCCAGCGGAGCCTCGCCAAGCAGATCGAGAACCTCCTCCTCGACGAGACACCGATCATCTACCCCTACTTCTACAACTACCTGAGCGCCACACAGAAGAACCTCACCGGCGTCTACCCGACGGCGCTCAGCCAGTTCTTCCTCTGGAACGCAGCACTGACCTGAACGCATCACTGACCTGACAACGCAGTCCCCACGCGGGACGGCTCAATCGGCCGGCCCCGCGTGGGGACTGCGCGGTCAGTCGCTGAAGACGGTCTTTATGTTTGTGAACTCGCGGATGCCGGCCGGTGAGAGCTCTCGCCCGTAGCCCGAGCGCTTGACACCCCCGAAGGGAAGGTCGAAGTACGAGATCGTCATCGCGTTGATGTAGACCATGCCTGACTCGAGGTCGTCGGCGAAGCGCCTCTGCTCGGCGGCGTCCTTGGTCCACACGCTCGAGCTGAGGCCGAAGCTGGTGTCGTTGGCGAGTGCGATCGCCTCGTCGATGCCGGAGGCCCGGAAGAACGAAGCCACGGGCCCGAAGACCTCGTCACGGTAGACCCGCATGTCCGGGGTGAGCCCCGTCAGGGCCGTCGGCTGGACGAACCATCCCGGACCGTCCATCGTCCCACCGCCGCAGAGGGCCTTGGCGCCCTTCGACAAGGCATCTGCGACCTGCTCGTTCACTTCGTCGCGACCTTGCGCTGTGGCAAGTGGCCCGACCTGTGTCGCCTCGTCGAGGGGGTCACCGACGACGAGCTTGGACATCGCCTCTGCGTAACGCTCGAGGTACTCGTCGGCGATCGCCTCGTGGAGGATGAAGCGCTTCGCCGCGATGCAGCTNNCTCTGGCCGTTGTTCTGGATACGTGCCCACACACCGATCTCGATCGCCCGCTCCAAGTCGGCGGACGGCATCACGACAAACGGGTCGGCGCCACCGAGCTCGAGCACCGTCTTCTTGATCGCGTTGCCGGCTATGGCTGCGACCGAGCGCCCGGCGCCTTCGCTACCTGTCAAGGTGGCGGCGGCAACCCGGTCGTCCTCCAAAATCGCCTGCACCCGGTCGCCGCCGACGAGCAGGGTCTGGAAGACGCCTTCTGGAAAGCCCGCTCGACGGGCCGCGTCCTCGATATTGAGCGCCGTCTGGGGCACGTTGGAGGCGTGCTTCAAGAGGGCGACGTTGCCGACCATGAACGCCGGTGCAGCGAACCTGATGACCTGCCAAAGCGGGAAGTTCCAGGGCATCACGGCCAGCACCGGCCCGATCGGCTGGTACTTGAGGTACGCGCCGTTCTTGGCGGGAGTGCCGGCCACGGGCTCGTCGGCGAGCATTGCCGCGGCGTGCTCGGCGTAGTAGCGCAGCACGCCCACGCACTTGGTCACCTCGTTACGGGCCTGGACGATGGGCTTTCCCATCTCGAGGGTCATCATCTCGGCGATCGCCGCCTGGTCCGCCTCGAGCACGTCGGCCAGGGCGCGCACGAGCCTTGCGCGCTCGTCGAAGCTGGTCCGGCGGTAGGAGCGAAAAGCACTGTTTGCACGGGCGAGCCTCCGCTCGACCTCCGCCTCGTCGTAGGGCTCGAAGGTCTTCAGAGTCTCGCCGGTAGCCGGGTACACAGATGAAATGGCCATGGCATCGTTGTACACCGATGTGGTTTGCGCTGCCAAGCTGGCTCAATTGCCGCGCGCGTCGTCGGGCACAGGGCCGGCGGGCGGGCGGACAGCATTGTTCCAAGTTGCCCAAAGGGCCTTCGCGAGCCGGGCGCTGATCGGACCGGTCTCGAAGGACCCGCCCCCAAGCAGCTTTCCGACCGCACAAAGGCCTCGTATCGAGCTCGTGAGGAAGACCTCCTCGGCCGAAGCGAGCTCGGGGAGTGCGAAGGGCTCGTCCGACACCTCGAGACCCTCGGCTGCCGCAACCCGGATCACGACCTCACGAGTTGTCCCCGCGAGGACGCGCCCGTCGACCGGCGGCGTCCGGACGACGCCCCCGAGGACGGCGAAGACATTGGCCTTCTCGGTCTCCAGGACGGCGCCATCCTCGTCGACGAGAAGGAGCTGATCGTGCCGACCGAGACCGAGCAATTCGCGCCGATCGGCCAGGACCCGGCGATCGTGCCACTTGTGCCGGCCCAGGCCGTTCGGAACGACGGTCGGGACCAGAACCACGCCAGAGCCGGGCGAGCCGGAGAACGCCTCCGGAGCGGCCGAAATCGAGATCTCGGTTCCGAGACCCCCGCTCGAGGATGGGTACGCGCGGACACGAAGGCGCTGAGGGCCTGGCCGGTCCACTGCGATCTCCATCACTTGCGCGCCTAGGCGGCGCGGAATCTGGGTTCCGTAAAGGCGCGAGACGCTCGCCGCCAGTCGACCGAGGTGCGACTCCAGCTCCACGGGCCTGCCGCTCATCACAAGGATCGTCTCGAACACGCCCGAGGCGAGGTCGGTGTGACCGGGTGCCTCCTGGGCCCTCGCGACCGGCGGCACACCTGTCCCGCCACGCCGATGTGCGGGCCCGAGCTCCGCCCCGACGGCTGCCAGCAATGGCCCGGCCTTGTCGAAGCATTCGTCGAGCTCACGCTCGGGGTCAGAGTCGGCCACGACACCGCCCCCGACCCCGAGCCAGACCTTCCCGTCTGCCAGCTCGAAGGTCCGGATCGCGACGTTCAGCTCGAGACCCGTCAGGGGGCTCGCGATCCCGACCGCACCGGTGTAAACCTCTCGACCGGTTCCCTCGAGTGCGCTCACGAGCTCCATCGCCCGGACCTTCGGGGCGCCAGTGACCGAACCCGGAGGGAAGGTGGCCCGCAACAAGTCGGAGTCGGACACCCCATCGCACAGCTCGCCTGTCACATCGGAGACGAGATGCCACACGCCCGGGTGCTCCTCGGCCCTCCACAGCTCGGGCACCGCGATGCTGCCGTAGCGGCATACGCGCCCAAGATCGTTGCGCATCAG
>PMZN01000139.1:0-4409 GCA_003170375.1 Acidimicrobiaceae bacterium
GCCGGCACCGAACTTGTGTCCCGAATACGGGGCAGTCCTGGTGAGCTCGAGACCGCGTACCTCGGCATCGTGTTGTCATGGCTCTTCGTGCCGTTGTTCGTGGATCCGGTCTTCTCGTTCGCCTATCGCTCCATCTTCAATTCGAGCTTCCTTCTCCAGAGCGTCCCGGCAGGCGCACTCGTCGTTGCCTTTGCCCTAAGCAAGCTTGTGCCCGGGGGTCTGTCGCACGCGTTCGCCATCGGCGTCGCGGCACTGTTAGTGACAGCCCTAGTTCCGACCTACGGGGTCTCATACGAGCAATGGGCCCAGGTTTCCCGGTATGTTCGCACCGCTTTCCGGCCGGCGGACTGCCTCACGGTCAACAAGGCGGAGCTTGACTCGAACCTTGCCTACTACCTCTCCGAAGAGGGTGCCCTTGGCGCCGCACCACGGCTCGTGCGACCCACGCTGACATGGACGGAGGCGTTGGACCCCGTATTTCGTGTTCCAGTCTCGACGGGGTCGTTTGCGACGGTCGCGTCGAGCTGCAGACGACTGTGGATCGTCGTAAGCCGCCCAAGTTCTGGCCAGTTCGTGCTCATCAACGGCGAGATGAGCTGGTTCTATCAGCACGGCTTCAAGCACAACACCGTGACGCATTTCATCCCCCGGTTAGGCTTCGGCATCAACGTAGCCCTCCTTGCCCGGTAGGCGACATATCGAGCGGACGGCTGAAGAGCTTGTCAGAGGTGCGTCTTAGGGTTCTCCCGGGAATCTCGGAGCGGCTGTCTTCACGGCGGCGGCGGTGGCTTCGGGAGTTGGCTCGGGACCGGGGTCGCGCGCTCCAGGGCGCCCCACCCGGTGTCTCGTTCGTGCTGGAGCCGGTCCACGCTCCCGCCGCCGCGGAAGCCGAACAGGCGATGTGCCCAGAGGAGGTAAGCCATTACGACGACGTTGATCACGAGCGCGCCGATCTTCAAGTAGCTGATCTTGCTCGCGAGCTCATAGATCTCCAGTGGCAGCAGCAGGGTGACCTCGATGAAAGTGAGGTACTCCGCCCACCGCCTCTCTCTCCACAACCCGACCGCTTCGATCGCGTTGATTGCCGCATAGGTGGAAAAGGCGGAGCCGTAGAGATACAGCTTGGTGGTGGAGAGCGAGACCAGGTGGGTGACCTCGCGGAAGAAGCCGTTGCGGCTCGAGACAAAGCCGACGCTCGACTGCAGCGAGTTCAGGATGCGGAGGTAGTCACCGCGGAGATCCTTCTGGTGACCGGCGAACAGGATGATCGCGATTCCCAGGGCCGCGAGGACGAAGAAGTGGATCACACGGTCGAGCGCGATCAGGCGCAGGACGTAACGGTTCCGGAGCGGTCTGCCCCGTAGCGGCAATGTGATCTGGTCGCGCCCCGGTGGGAAACGGTTCGATGGCGATCTAGGCGGTGCCAGTGGCAGCCACGAGTCGCACCTGAGGCAGCGGTACCATCGCAGGCCGTCCGCCTCGCGGACCAGGAGGTGGTCCTCCAGCCGCACTTCGGCTGCGTCTGTGCCGACTAGTTCGTGGCCGTGAAGCCCGCAGCCGATGAGCTCCCAGCGCAACTTGGGGCGGAACCGCTTCGTCCGCTCGGTGCCCGGCAACCGAGCCAGTTCCGGGGCGTCGCCCAGCTGTTGCTCGACTGGCTCTTGTGGCGGGTCTGTATCCGAGTTGTCGCCGGTCGCCACAGCGGTCAGTCTCGCACTGTGGCTGTGATCGTGACGGATCGGGGTCGGCCGGGCCGCGCGCGGCTGGAGGAGCGGGCTCGTAGGCCGTAACCTCGAAGCGGTGAGCCATTCCACGATCGCGCCCGGCGCAGGACCCGCCGGGTCCGCTCCATCGCACGCAGACTTCGCGATGCGTCGTCTTCTCCGCGTCCCCGAAGGTCCGCCTTCTGCGGACGATGCCTCGGCACACCGCATCTTCAGCGCGTCGATCCTGCTTTCCGGGCTCCGGTGCCTGCTCGGCTATGTCGTGCTCCCGATCCTCACGCCGATGCTCGGAGCGGCAGCCGGCGCAGGGCCGGCGGTCGGGCTCCCGATCGGCATCGTCGCCCTCGTCTTCGACGTGCGGGGGATCCGGAGGTTCTGGCTGGCCAACCACCGCTGGCGCTGGCCGATCACTGCTCTGTACAGCGTCGTGATCGTGCTCGTGATGACGCTCGTGATCTCCGACATAGTTCACCTCACCCGATAGCTCGCCGGCGCTTCACCCGGGGAGCCTTCGAGCCACTGATAGCGGGACAGGCGTGGCCGAGTGCCTCGTTAACCTGTCGGTGTGGCGAGCCCAGACAGCCGAGCCGCCAGCCGGACCGTTGAGGTGTCGGGCCGCAGCGTCGAGATCTCGAACCCCGGCAAGGTCTTCTTCCCCGGTCTCGGGGCGAGCAAGCTGGATGTCGTCGGTTATTACCTCGCCGTCGCGGAGCCGATCCTGCGCGCGACAGGCGGCCGCCCGGCGATGCTGCAGAGGTTTCCCGACGGAGCGCTCGGGAATTCGTTTTTCCAAAAGCGTGTGCCCAAGGGCGCGCCGGAGTGGCTCCAGACAATCGAGGTCTCGACGCCGAACGGCACGACATCTAGGGCGCTCGTCATCGCGGACCTGGCTCACATCGTTTGGGCCGTGAACCTGGGCTGTCTGGGGTTCCACCTCTGGCCGTTTCGCGTGGCAGATCCCGGGCACGCCGACGAACTGCGGATCGATCTCGACCCCCAGCCCGGTGTCGTGTTCGACCAGGTCCGCGAAGCCGCCTCGTGCGTGAAGGCGCTCCTCGACGAGCTCGGCATCCTGGCGTACCCAAAGACCAGCGGCAATCGTGGGCTGCACGTCTACGCCCGCTTGGAGCCTCGCTGGGATTCAACCGAGGTCCGGGCTGGGGCTGTGGCGCTCGCACGCGAGCTCGAGCGTCGACGCCCCGATCTCGTCACGGCGAACTGGTGGAAGGAGGAGCGAGGCCAACGGGTATTCGTCGACTTCAACCAGAACGCGCCCCACAAGACGGTGTTCGGGGCCTGGTCGGCCCGCTCGCGTACCCATGCCCAGGTATCGACGCCCCTTTCGTGGGACGAGGTCGCCGTCGTCGATCCCGATGAGCTGACCATCGCGACCGTGCCGGATCGGATCCGCCGCCTCGGTGATCCGTGGGCCGCGATGCCCGACGAGCCGCAGTCGCTCGAGCCGCTCCTGCAGTTGGCTTCGCGTGACCGCGACGCTGGGCTTCATGACGCACCGTGGCCACCGCAGTACCCGAAACAGCCTGACGAGCCCAGCCGCGTCGCACCGAGCCGGGCGCGCAAGGACTGAGGGACCAAGCCGGTGGGACCCGCCGAAGCGCTCCGGCGCATCGCGTACCTGCTCGAGCGTGACGGCGCCGAGAGCTACAAGGTGCGCGCCTTCAGGCAAGCGGCGATCGCCGTCGACGACGTGGGTCGAGGCCGCCTCGAGCAGCTCGCGTCCTCGGGGCGGCTGAGGGACATTCCCAACGTCGGGGAAACGACGGGGCGCGTGATCGCCGAAGCCATCGCGGGCGGGACACCGAGCTATCTGGTCCAGCTTGAGACGGCCCAGCCCGGACCCCTCAGCCCCGACGCGCTCGGGCTCAGGAACATGCTCAGGGGTGACTGCCACGCTCACTCGGACTGGTCCGATGGTGGCAGCCCCATTCCCGAGATGGCCGAGGCGGCCATTGCCGTCGGGCACGACTACCTCGCGCTCACCGACCACAGCCCTCGCCTCACGGTGGCGCGTGGGCTGACCGCCGAACGGCTCCGGAGCCAGCTGGAAGTGATCGCGGAGCTCAACGAGGAATTGGCGCCGTTTCGCGTGCTGACCGGCATCGAGGTCGACATCTTGGAGGACGGGTCACTCGACCAGGACGAGGAATTGCTCGCCGCGCTCGACGTCGTCGTCGCGAGCGTGCACTCCAAGCTCCGGATGGAGGCGCCCCAGATGACGAGGCGCATGGTGGCAGCGGTGGAGAACCCCCATAGCGACATCCTCGGCCACTGCACGGGCCGGCTCGTGACCGGCAAGGGCCGCGAGCCGTCGAGCTTTGACGCTGAAGCCGTGTTCGGCGCCTGCGCGAGGACCGGGACGGCGGTCGAGATCAACTCGCGCCCGGAGAGGCGCGATCCGCCGGAGGAACTGCTGAAGCTTGCCTGCGACCTCGGCTGTTGGGTCAGCATCGACACTGACGCCCATGCGCCCGGCCAGCTCGAATGGCTCGGGTTCGGCTGCGAGCAGGCAGTACAGGCCGGGGTAGCTGTGGCCTCGGTCGTGAACTCCTGGCAGGCCGACCGGCTCCTGGAGTGGACGGCGAGCCACGGCAGGGCCTTCGCGCCCCGCCGTGGCAGAACGCCCTGAGGCTACGATCGTCCGGTGGAACTGCCGGTCATGCCGCC
>PMZN01000139.1:4435-7456 GCA_003170375.1 Acidimicrobiaceae bacterium
GACGGCCCGGAGGTAGAGCTCGGCAGCCGCAACGAGAGGCCGCTCACGCGTTACTTCCCAGAGCTCGTCGAATCGCTGCTGGCCAACCTGCCCGAGCGTTGCGTCGTTGACGGCGAGATCGTGATCGTCGGTCAGTCGGGTCTCGACTTCGACGCCCTGTTGCAGCGGATCCATCCTGCCGCATCGCGCGTCAAGCTCCTCGCGTCCGCGACTCCATCTTCGTTCGTCGCGTTCGACCTGTTGGGCCTGGGTGACGACGACCTGCGCGGCGAGCCCTTCGGATCCAGGCGCTCGGCGCTCGAGCGGGCGCTCGGCGATGCCGAGCCGCCCGTGTACGTGACCCCGACCACACCCGACCCCGCCGTGGCCAGGGACTGGTTCGATCGCTTCGAAGGTGCCGGGCTCGACGGCGTAGTCGCCAAGCCCGTCGAGCTCACCTATCGGGAGGGCGAACGCGTCATGTTGAAGGTGAAGCACGAGCGCACCGCCGACTGCGTCGTAGGCGGTTTCCGGTGGCACAAGGACGGCGGAGGCGTCGGCTCGCTGCTTCTCGGACTGTACGACGAGCAGGGCGCGCTTCATCATGTCGGGGTGGCGTCCGGTTTCGCGGTGGCGTTGCGCAGGAGCCTCGTGGACGACCTCGCTCCGTACCGGTTGGAGAATCTCGAGGGTCATCCCTGGAACGCGATGACCGCCGGCACCGGAAGCACGCGCAGGCCAGGAGGACTGAGCCGGTGGAACGCGGGGAAGGACATTTCGTGGCAGGCCGTGGCGCCTGAGCTCGTGTGCGAGGTCGGCTACGACCATCTCCAGGGTGACCGGTTCCGGCACGCGGCGTCGTTTCGCCGCTGGCGGCGAGACCGCGAGCCGGGTTCGTGCACCTATGCGCAGCTCGAGGTTGCCGTGCCGGAGGAGCTTGCNNCGTCGCGAAGGTACCGGCACATGTCCGCGAATCCGGGCCCCGGGCCTCGCCAGCGCAGCTCGTCCACGTCGCTCAGCAGTGTCGTTTCGATCCGGAGGGTCGCAAGGACCCTGAACAGCATCGCCGACTCGCGTTCGGTGGCTAGCCGGGCAGCCAGCTTCGGCGCGCTGCGCACTACCCGGGTGACCCCGGCGTCCCAGTCCGCGACGTCATCGGGAATGGCATCGATGTGGCCGTAGTGGGCGAGGACCGCCGAGGTCGATTGACGGCCCCAGCCGGAGAGGCCGGGGAACCCGTCGGCGCTGTCGCCGACGAGTGCGAGCCAGTCCGGTATGGACGGCGGGCTGATCCCGTAACGGGCCCGGACGCCGTCTTCGTCGGTGACCACGCCCGTGCGGCGGTCGAGCTGGACAACCCTCTGGGCGACGACGCTCTGGGCCAGGTCCTTGTCGGGAGTGCAGATGAGCACCTGGTCGACGCGGGAGTCTTTCTGGGCAACGGCAGCAGCGGACGCGAGGGCGTCGTCGGCCTCGAGCTCGATCATCGGCCAGACTCGCACTCCGAGCGACTCGAGCGCCTCTTCCAGGAGTGGGAACTGTGAACTGAGCACGGCCGGTACCTCGGCGCCCGTCTTGTAGCCGGCCCACAGGTCGTTGCGGAACGACTCGACGACGTGGTCGGTCGCTACCCCGACGTGGGTGGCTCCCTGGGAGAGGAGCGAGGCCAACGACCAGATCACACCCCGGGTGGCCGCCATCTCCGCGCCGTCAGCGGCCGAGCTGGACGGCCTGCCGTAGAACTGGCGGAAGAGCTCGTAGGTGCCGTCGATCAGATAGATCTGCACGGTGTCAGCCTGCCAGCTGCGAGATCCCCGCGAGTGCCGCGGTCCTGACTGGCTCTCCAAGGAGGCCGCCGCTCCATGCTCGAGCACAGAAAGTGGTGGAATGATCACGCAGGGCGCTCGAATGGGCTATGATCATGGAATCTGATTGATGAATTCTTGGCCTAGGAGGAAGAGGTCATGCACACGATCCCGCTGTTGGAGGATCGCCAGGTTGTGGCGCGCCCCGGTGACGAGGGCTTCACCTTGATCGAGCTCCTCGTCGTCCTGCTCATCATCGGGGTTCTGCTTGCGATCGCGATCCCCACGTTCCTGTCTACGACCGGCAGCGCGAACAACACGTCCGCGCAGGCGGATCTCAAGACCGCGCTCACGGGCGCGGACACGTATTTCATGACGGCCGGCTCGCAGTCCTACGCGTACCTCGACTCTTCTGCGGGAGGGACGTCGACCATCACTTCGGTCGGGACCGGTCTCACCTATGTCTCCGACTTGGGAGCCGCAAACTCTTCGTCAGGTCCCCACGTGATCAGCGTGTCGGTGTCCAACGGTGGCAACGCCCTCGTGATGACCGCCTTGGCTCACGGCTCTCTGGACTGCTGGGGGATCCTCGACATCAAGTCGACGTTGAGCTCCGCTTTGGATCACGAGACGGCGATCGGGACGTACTACTTCGTGGTGCCCGGCTCGAGCGCGTCCGCGTGCATTGCCCAGTCAGCTTCACCGAGCGTTGGCAATATCTCCAGCACGGCCTTCCCGCACGGCTGAGCGACCAGCTCTGAGCGCCGACCAAGAGGTCGGGATTCGCGCAAGAGTGGTTCCCACCGCGTGCGCCGGCCGGCGCATCCGGTGGCACGACGGGAGGACAGATGATCGCGGCGTTCTCGGTAAGCCCTGCCGGTACGGAGGAGGTCGGTGCTGCGGTGGCGGAAGCGGTGAGGCTGGTCCGCGAGAGCGGGTTGCCCAACGAGACCAACGCCATGTTCACGAACGTGGAAGGCGAGTGGGACGAGGTGATGGCGCTCATAAAGTCGTGCGTGCTGCGCCTGGCAGAGGGCTCCCCCCGTGTATCGGCTGTCATCAAAGTCGACTATCGACCCGGCGTGACCGGCGCGCTGCACGGCAAGGTCGAAACTGTCGAGCGTCACTTGACCGAGCCACGGGCGTAACAGTCCGGAGTTCGCGCTGGCCGGCCGCTTCCCGAGTCTTCCCGCTCGAGCGCTCGCGGGAAGAGAGCTAGGTGCCCGAGGCGGGCTCG
>PMZN01000101.1 GCA_003170375.1 Acidimicrobiaceae bacterium
TGGCCTGGAGCCGGTTCCGGGTGGTGGTTCCCACCTGGGACCGCACCCTTCCCACCACATTGGCGTGCGTCGACGCCATGTTGCGCCGTTTCGGGGCGGCACCGACCTACCTACTCACCGACAACGAGCGGGTCGTCACGAGCGATCGGGTGGCCGGCATCGCCGTGCGCCATCCCGTCATGGTGGCTGCCGCCCGCCACTACGGGCTCGTGATCGAGACCTGCGTCCCCTACGACCCCGAGACCAAGGGTGGGTCGGAGTCCAGTGTCAAGATCGCCAAGGCGGACCTCGTGCCTACCGAAGCCAACTTGTTGGACGACTACAGCAGCTTCGGCGCCCTCGTGAACGCCTGCGACGGCTTCTGCGAGGTGGTGAATGGCCGACCCCATTCAGAGACGCGCCGCCCACCTAAAGAGATGCTCGCCGACGAGCGTGCCCGCATGCACCCGCTCCCGAGCGAGGCCTTCACCGCCGCCCTGGGCGAGACCCGCATAGTGAGAGACGACCGCACCATCCGATTCGGCGCCGTGCCCTACTCCTTGCCGAAGGCCTGGATCGGCCAGGAGGTGTGGTGCAGGGTGCAAGGTGAGCAGCTGGTGGTGGTGGGCCGAGGTTCGTCCGGCCTCGAGGAGATCTTCCGCCACGAGTTGTCCACGCCGGGGAACCCCCGCATCCTCGACGAGCACTACCCTGAGTACCCGCCTGGCAACGGGCCGAAGATCCGCCCCTTACGCCCGAAAGACGATGCCGAGCGTGCCTTCCTGGCGCTCGGCGACGGCGCCGAGCGATGGCTGCGGGAAGCGTGCGGGACCGGGGTGGCCCGCATCCGCTCCAAGATGGCAAAGGCCGTCGAGCTGGCGGCTCTCGTGGGCACGACGCCGGTGGACCGGGCCCTCGGCATGGCAGCTCTCGCCGGCCGCTTCGAGGACGGCGATCTCGCCTCTGTCGTGGACCACCTGGGACGGCGTGATGCTGTCGAGGACCTCGTGTACGCCGACGAGGCGTACTCGGCCCAGCCCGGTACCTCCTCCTGGGAGGGTTTCGGGCGATGATGCACCCACCGACCTACATCGAAGGGCCGCTCCGTCACCACGAGCTGAGCGAACTGGCCGAGCTCATGGACGACCTCGACGCCTTTGTGGTCACAGCCGAGCACCTGCCCGAGGACCTGCGCATCCGCATCAGGTGGTGGGCCCTGCGGATCGAGAACGCCCGAGCTCGGCGATGAAGACCCCCGAGCCGCCCCCGCTCGGAGACGAGCTCTCCCAGCTGCTGAGACGCATGCGCCTGCCTTACATGCGCTCGGCTGCCCCCGAGGTGATCGCCACGGCCAAGGCACAACGGTGGGACCCCGCCGAGATGCTGCGTGTCCTTCTCGCCGAGGAGGTCGCCGGCCGGGACAGGGCCACCCGCGCCCAGCGACGGAGGGCGGCCGGGCTTCCCGCCGGCAAGACCTTCGACAGCTGGATCGAGGCCAAGTCCTCCATCCCCGTGCCCACTCAAAGCGCCCTTCGGACCCTCGAGTGGGTCGGCCGGGCAGAGAACCTGGCGATCTGCGGCCCGTCGGGCAGCGGCAAGTCGCACTTTTGCGAGGCAATCGCCCATGCTGTCATCGACGCCGGCATGCGGGTGAGCTGGTTCAGCCTCGAATCGCTCACGGCCACCTTGGCGCGTGCCAAGATCGACGCCTCCGTCAGCCGGGTCGTCTCCCGCATCTGCCGGGCGGACCTGGTCGTGGTCGATGACATCGGGATGCTGCCCGCAGGAGCCGATGCCGCCGAGGCCTTCTACCGCGTGGTGGACGCCGCCTACGAGCGGCGCAGCCTGGCCGTTACCTCGAACATCCACCCCTCCGGCTTTGACACGATCATGCCGAAGTCGATCGCCACAGCCGCGGTCGACCGGTTGTTGCACCACGCCCACCTCGTTGCCACCGAAGGTCCCTCGGTGCGCCTCGAAGAAGCTCTCGCCGGCGCCGGTGTCGTCGCCCTCACACCAAGCGAGTCGCGAGGAGCCGCATCGCCGGCAGCAAACCAAATGCGTAACGCTTCGCCAACCTGGCTCGGGGAGGGGACTTCATGACGACCGCCGACAGCAACCAAATGCGTGACGCTTCGCCTGCGCCGGTGAGGAAGGGGGTGAGGTGCGCCAGCTGCGGCGCCTTCAGGCTCATCGCCATCGAAGGGCTCTTCTCCAACCCCACCGTCGGTTCACCGCAGCGGTTCTGCTCACCTGCGTGCCGACAGGCTGCCTGGAGACGCCGGCGGGCAGGAGTGGCCGAGGACGTCCCCAGACAGACAACCGGTGGTCGCTCCCGCAAGCTGCGAGCGGGCGCCGGTGCCGAGCAGCACAAGCTGTAGAGGTCGGCGTCCCGGCCGCCCACTTGGAGAATTCCTGTCCGCCCACTTGGAGAACTGCTGTCCGCCCACTTGGAGAATTCCTGTCCGCCCACGAGGAATTCCTGCTGTCCATTGACAAGGGCGACATCGACTGCTCAAGTGTGGTGAATAGTGACCAGGCATAGGCGCGGTAGCTTGCTCGCACCGCGGATCCTTGGGGTCAGCGAGCCTTCGTGGCACCCGACGTGCAACCCAGTCGCATGTCTTTGAGAAGCACTTGTGGCGTTCACCGCCGGAATGCCTAACTCACGCAGGCGGTTTAGCCGGTCGCATTGCCTCGGGCCTGTTCGCGTCGAGCAGGATATCCAGCACTTCACCGATCGACCGAGCCCCATCTCCGGCTTCTCGCAGCGGCAGGTGAGCTTGGACCCGGTATCGGTTGCGACGACCGTCCTTCTCCTTGACCACGTACCCCGCCGTGACCAGTTCGCCGACGATCCCGAAAGCTCGGCGCTCGGTAATGCCGACCGTCGCCGCTACGTCACGGATCCGAATTCCCGGGTCGTGAGCGATGCACACGAGGACCCGAGCATGGTTGGTCAGGAAGGTCCAGCTCGCCATGCAGCTGAGACTACCGACTCTCTTTCGAAAGACAGATTTCCTTCTGAAATTGCTTGCATGTTATCTGTAACAGGTTTACCATGCCCCGCACGGTGACCTCCCGGGGGGGCGGACACCATTAGGGGGGAAATGTCGGTGGGCCTTTCAGGTCTCTGTCGTGACGCGCGGCGCGGTAGTAAGCCCGACGCCCGCGAGGAAAGTCGGCAACCGATTGCAGGGGCGCCACTCACTCGCACGCCGCCGGCTTTCTGGCGCGTCCTCGATGAACCAGGCGACCTCTTCGCCCTTCGAAGTCCGGTGCAGCCTGAGCGCCGATCACTCGACTGGGCCGCCGAAGCGCGCTTCCATCCGAGAGACCGGCGCGGATACTCAGATCGCTTGTCAGCTCCTGCGCCAGAGTGCCCAGGTCACCACCGTGGCCGCCGGACTGATCAGGCTGGTGTTCCTGGTCTTCGCCGTCGGCTTGTTTAGCTGTAGCTAACGCACTTACCAAGGAGGAGGACGACATGACAGCCATCCGAACCAATGCACCCAACCTGACAACCGACCGCCGAGTGGACCCACCTCGAGGAGACTCGCCCGTTGTTGACCAATTGAAGAGAGACGTCAAGATGAGCTCAACTAGAAAGACCGCACTTGCCGCGGGTGTGCTCTTCATCATCACCTTCGTCACTTCGATTCCAGCAGCGTTGCTTTATCTCCGTCTCGTCGACCACGCCAACTACATCATCGGCGCCGGCGCTGACAAACGTATCGCCCTCGGAGCGCTCCTCGAGATGATCCTCATCGTCGCCAACATCGGCACGGCCGTCGTGCTGTTCCCGATCCTCAAGCGGCAGAACGAAGGCCTCGCCCTCGGCTACGTCACCGCCCGCCTTGTTGAGTGCGCCTTCATCGCCATCGGCATCGTCAGCCTGCTAGCAGTCGTTACGTTGCGGCAGGACGTCGGGGGTGCCGGCGGGTCCTCGGTCGTCATGGTCGGCAGGTCGCTCGTCGCGATCCACAAGTGGACGTTCCTGCTCGGGCCCGGCTGGGTCGTCGGCGTAGGGAACGGGTTGCTGCTCGGCTACCTGATGTACCGATCCGGCCTTGTGCCGCGGGCCATGGCGATGCTGGGGCTGATCGGAGGTCCGCTGATCATCGCCTCGGGGACCGCCGTGATGTTCCACGCCATCAATGCAAACTCAAAGGCGCAGGCCATCGCGACAATTCCGGAGTTCCTTTGGGAGTTGTCTCTTGGAATCTACCTCATCGTCAAAGGATTCAAGCCGTCTCCTATCCTGCCCGATTTCGAGGAGATTCCCAACCTCGGAGTCGATGTCGCCTCGTCCCCAACGTGAGCGACGTTGGTCGGCTTTGTCGCTGAGTCTGGATGACGCCAGACGTGAAATCCCATCCCCGAAACCCTGAAAGGTGAGCTATGCAACAACAGTCGTATCCCGTTCGGTTCTCCGTGGACTACCCCGATCGAAACCTCAATCGGGTAACCACGGCCTTCAGGATCTTCGTAGCCATCCCCATCCTGATCGTGCTGAGTGCGGTCTCAGGTGCAGCGGGAGTGGGCGGCCAACTGTTCTTCGGTCCCCTGCTCATGATCCTCTTCCGCCAGAAGTATCCCCGATGGTGGTTCGACTGGAACCTGGAGTTGCAGCGGTTCAGCAACCGGGTGGGCGCTTACCTGGTTCTCATGGACGACCGCTACCCCTCCACCACCGACTACCCGTCCGTACACCTGGACTACGCCTATCCCGACGCCGAACGCGATCTCAATCGGTGGATGCCGCTTGTGAAGTGGTTCCTGGCCATCCCCCACTACGTCGTGTTGGTCTTTCTGACCGTCGCATCGGTGGTGGCTGCGATCGTCGCATGGTTCGCCATCCTGTTCACGGGGCGATACCCAAGGGGCGTCTTTGAATTCGTGGAAGGAGTTATCCGGTGGCAATGCCGAGTCATGGCCTACTCCTTCACATTGGTCACCGACCAGTATCCGCCTTTCAGCCTCGCCCCGTGAGATAACGAATCGAGATGACCAAATGCCCGGAGTACTCGCTAGGACGCCACCGCTACGCAACGATCGCTGTGGTCTGACTGTCAGGCTCCCAGCAGTCAGAAGGCGAGAGCGGCGACCGATCTGGACTATGAGCTTCTGCGGCTTCGATACAACTTCTGAGCAGTTCCCTACACCATGAAACGGACCCACCAAGTGCCATACGACAAGGTCAGTTCGCGAGAAGTGGCTACACGGCGAAGGCAGCACGTACCACGCCGCCGGAGACTGTTGCAGAGCACGGCGGCGGCACTCTGAGTCTGGACCGAGGGAAGGCATCTCCATGAAGGCAAAGCGGATCTACAGCCCCAGTCGGATCGTTGCCCTGGTGNNCCCGGCGCCGCCGCGGTCTCGGTCCCGCAGGGGGCACACGCCGGCCAGCTGACCATGCACGCGTGCACTTACGCGACCGAGCAGGGTGCGATGCCCGCGGACTGCGGCACATTGGTCGTGCCGGAGAACCGAGCGAGCTCGAAGTCGCGGCTGATCGCGCTGCCGGTGACCCGGATCCTGGCTCGCTCATCACACCCGTTGGCGCCAATCTTCTACCTCAACGGCGGCCCGGGCATAACCAACATGACGTTCCCTCAAGCGGGCCGCCTGACCGCCCAGCACGATGTCGTCATGGTCGGCTACCGCGGCGTCGACGGTTCCTCGGTGCTGAACTGTCCCGAGGTGACGGCGGCGCTGGAGACCTCGGACTACCTCGGCAAAGCGTCGCTGAGTGCGTACTCCCAGGCCTTCGCCTCGTGCGCGAAGCGGCTTGAGCGAGACGGCGTAGATCTCGCTGGCTACACGCTGGCGGAGCAGGCCGACGACATCGAGGCCGCTCGCGTCGCGCTCGGCTACAAGCGCATCGACCTGCTGAGCGAGAGCGCCGGGACCCGTCTCGGGATGATCTACCAGTGGCGGTACCCGAACAGTGTCGACCGCTCGGTGATGGTCGGGGTCAACCCGCCCGGGAACTTCCTGTACAGCGGAGCCGAGATCGATCAGGGGATCGAGCGTTACTCGGCCCTGTGCGCGAAGCAGCCTGCCTGCCGCGCCCGCACTAGCAACCTCGCCGCGAGCATGCAGCACACGGCGGCAGACATGCCGAGCAGTTGGTATTTCCTGCCGATCAAGCCGGGCAACGCCCTGGTCGGGACGTTCCTCGGGCTCACGGAGGCGACCTCGGTGGATTCGCCAATCTCCGGGCCGATGGTCCTCGACTCGTGGATTTCCGCGGCGCACGGCGACCCGAGCGGCCTGTGGCTGCTATCGCTGTTGGCCGAAATCTCCCTCCCCCAGTCGTTCGTCTGGGGCGAGTTTGCAAGCATCGGGATGGCCGACGCGCAGCCCGTCGAGCGCTACTACAGCTCCGGCGCGGACCGGGGCTCGATCATCGGAAATCCCCTGGCGGACTTCATTTGGGGGGCAGGAGGCCTCGTGCACGCCTGGCCAGCCAACCCGGGCGAGAAC
>PMZN01000028.1 GCA_003170375.1 Acidimicrobiaceae bacterium
CCGGCAAGCGGTGCTCGGCCTTGGGCAACACGATGCCAGAGGCGGGGTCCAAGGCGATGAGGCCGTGGCTCGTCATCCAGGAGAAGAACCCCTTTGCCCCGATGATGCGCTGGGCCTGGGTCCGAAACGACAGCGGGGCGCCGTCGCGCTTTTTGTGGTGGAACAGATGGCGCTGGTAGGACTCGAGGGCGGAGAAGCTGACCGCTCTCGGTTCGGCCATGTCCCGCTCGGCGAGGAACTCGACGAGCTCGTCCAGGTGGTGGCGGCGGTTGGCGACCGTCGTCTCGGCATAACCGTGGCTCAACAGCCACACGAGGTAGTCCTCGGCGGCGCGCCCGAGCGGTGACGGCCTCACCTGAGGTCCCCGTTCCCACCTACGCATACGCCTACGAATTCCTCGCCGCCGTCTCCATACGCGTCGCAGAGCTCCCCGGGGTCGGCCGTTTCTCCAGCTCGGGGTCCCACAACACCTCGCGAGCCGGGCTCGCGCACCTCTCGCGGGCTCTCGCGGGGTTGGCGGAGTTCGGCGAGACGGTAGCGGTGGTGTCGTCCCGGACCGCCCGGGGCGACGAGAAGGTACTCCAGCGCGACGAGACGCGCGAGCCCGACGCGGACCTGGTGCTCGGACCAGCCGAGCTGCTCGCGGATCTCCCGGCGGGTAAAGGCGATCCTCGCGAGCGGCGTCGTGGAGAGATCGGCCCGCGCTGCGACATGGGCCTCGCAGGCGGCCAGGAGGCGCCTCGTCTGGGGGGCGAGCTCGTCTGCGCCCTGCAGCACCGCCTCGGCGAGGCGCAGTCCGAGCGCCACGTCGCTCGCGTCGGCCTGCAGGTAGCTGACGACGGTCCCGTCGACCTCGACGGTGGCACGGGTGCGCTGGTGCTGGTGCAACAGGGCCGAGGCACAGATGAGCGACAAGAGCTTCAGGTGGTCGCGCCGGTGACGGGTGGCGTGGTCGGGAAAGCTCAGCTCTTCTGCGCCCGAGATGACCACGGGCAGGGCCGCCAAGAGTCGCTGGGCGTTGCGGTGCCTCAAGACGAGGGCCTCTTTGCGCCGACGAGAGACGAGCCCCTCCAGACTGGCGGCCCGGCGCTGGGCGGCATGGATGGCGCGGGTCTGGGCCTGGTCCTCGTCGACGCCGAGCACGACGAGGCGGTTGGAGAGCTCGGGGTCGAGCTCGGTGGCCGTCGTCGTGAGGACGAGGGCGACCGGGCCTTGCACCTCATAAGAGCGCGTCCGCAGCCTCCCCGAGGCGGGGTCCTTGCCCGTGGAGGCGATCGAGAGCCGTCCTTCTGTCAAGAGCAGCTTGAGGGCGTACAAGGCGCGGGCGGCGCCTTGTTGTTCGGAGACCGCCAGCACCTTGTGGGAGAGGTCGCCCGCGCCGAGGTAGTAGAGCGCCTGGCCCGTGAGGGCCGAGTAGCTGGCGAGGTCCTCTTCGGGCACGAGCTGGCAGACCGCGTCGGCAAGGGTGGACTTGCCCGCCGCGCTCGATGACTGCACGACGACGCCGAAGGGATGCTCTGAGATCCGCGAGATGGTGGCGAGATAGGCCACCAATAGGTTCGTCTCTTCTCCGACGACGCCGAGCGAGCCCAGATCGGCGATGACGCGGGCTGTGAGACCGGGGTCGCGCAACAGCTCGAGGGCGTCGTCGCGTTCTTCCTCGGTCATCTCCGGGGCGGCCCTGGCAGCGTCGCGCGCGGAGAGGATCGACTCGGTGGCGAAGAGCACCTCGGCGAGCTCGCGGCGCAGCAGCGCCTCGTCGGCGTGCAGCTCGGCGCTCGCGGCCTGCACAAAGGCCGCCCTGGCCTTGGCGACGCAGAGGTCCAAGGCGTCGAGGTGGAACTCGCCCGTCTCGGTGTCGCTCACCAAGAGCGAGACGCGGACCGAGTCGGGGACCTTGTTGCGCTCTGCTCCGCGCACGCGCCAGCGCCTTCTGGCAAAGCTCACGTGCAGCTCGCTCGCGTCACCGCTCACCTTGCGGTCCGAAACGGCGGCGATCTCGGCTTCGTCCACCTTGGGATCTGGCGGGAAAGCGGCAGATCCGAGGAGGCAGGACATCGCCTGGGAGGCATCGGGAGAAGATGCGAGCAGGCGGTGGAGCGAGCGCCCGCAGGCGACCTGCACGGCCTCGATGCCAAGAGCCCCGAGGCGCCCTTGCAGACTCGCGAAGCTGTCGCCGACAAGCACGGCCCGGCGCACGCCCAACCCGGCGAGGCGCTCCAGGTCGGCCCGGGTGAAGCCCCCGGGCCGCCCGGGGGCAAGGGTCGCCTCGCATCCGGCCGAGATGGCGGCCAGGGCGTCGAAGACGCTCTCTGTCAACACGACCTCGTCTTTGACCGCGCCCTCGTTGAAGATCCCGCCCGCCATGCCGGAGGCGAACAAGAGCGCCGAGTCGTCGTTGTCTGTAGTGCGCCGGGCGCACAACCCGACGATCTCGCCCCCGGGCGAGCAGAGCGGCACGACGAGAGATCCCACGAAGTGCTCGTGGCCCGAGCTCCTGTAGATGCCGAGGGCGATCAGGCTCTCGCGAAGGTGCTTGCCCGCTCTGCGGTTGCGCTCGGGGAGCCTCAGCCCGAGGGAGCGGTCCGAGAGCCCGAGCGAGAAGCGCTTGGCCACTGAAGGGCTGATCCCGAGACCTAAGAGGGCCTCCCGGGCGGAACCGGAGGAGGCCAGGCACTGGCGGTAGTGCTCGACCACGGCCGCGACGAGGCCTTGCTCGCTCGGGTCGGTGTCGCAGAGCGGTTCTGGTGCCATCGCTCCTCATCCCTCGTGCCTAGTCGTATACTCCTAGATACTCTAGGCGTATAGTAGATGAGTTGTCAAGAGGGAGGTAAGCTCTCGGCATGGAGTTCGGCGACGAGTTGGCGCGGATCCGTCGGGAACGCGGCCTCACCCAGGCCGGGCTGGCCCAGAGGATCGGGGTGCACCCGAGCCAGCTGCACCGCTACGAGGTCGGAGAGGCCCAGCCGACCCTCGATGTCATCCGGCGCCTGTGCGTGGCGCTGTCTGTGAGCTCGGACGGCTTGTTGTTCGCGGACGACCCGCGTGCTCTTGTCGAGAACCGGCTCAGGATGGCCCTCGAGACGACGATCTACCTCTCCGAGCACGAACAGGCCGTCATCGCGGAGATAATCGAGAACTTCGTCGCCGCCCGGGTCGCAAGAGAGCGCCCCAACCAGCGCCGGGGACCGGTCCCCAAGAAAAAGCGCGAGAAGGACTGAGCCCCGCGGACAGAGCTGCCCCCGCCCTCCGACGGTTGGCGCCGTGCCTGGTCACGCGAACGCCTCGCTCATGATCTCCTGCCATCCGACACGGCGCATCTCGATCGACTCCCGGGCCCACATCTCGGCGATGAGGTGGTCTCCGGGGAGCCCATAGCCGATCCCGACGTAGCGCCAGGTGCCGATGACGAGCTCGTCGGCACGACTGGGTTCCTCCGGTGGGGCTCTCAAGAGGGCCTGGCGGCGTTGGTGCTGAAAACGCCTCCGGCGGAGGGCGCCGAAGCTTGTCGAGTAGTGACGGGACTTGGTGATGGCGTTGCCCTTGAACCCGAACCCGTGGGCACAGCAGCGAAGCCCGAGGAAGCGGAGCTCTTGTCGTCGCGAGAGCCGCCAGGCGCACTCGACGAGGCGCCGGTGATGAGGAGAGAGCCCGCTCGTGCGAAGGGCCGCCACCTCGGTCGCGTTCTTGAGGCGCCGGTCGAGCACACCGGTCGACTCGGTGGACTTGGAGAGGTACTTGGCCGCGTAGCGGGCGGCACGCCGTGCTGCTGCCGGCGAGTCGATCGGGCTCACGTCCAGCTGTGAGCCCCAGCGGGCGTGGTGGACGAG
>PMZN01000017.1 GCA_003170375.1 Acidimicrobiaceae bacterium
GTACTTCGCGATCTACCTGTTCGCGGGGCTCCTGCCCTGGAACCTGTTCAACAACTCGCTGCTCAGCTCGGCAGGCGTGCTCGTCGCCCAGGCAGGGATCGTGAAGAAAGTGTCGTTCCCCCGCGAGATCCTCGCCCTCGCGCAGGTGGGCACCGCGATGTGCTACTTCTTCTTCCAGGCCTGCATCATGCTGGCCTTCCTCGTCGGGTTCAGGGTCATGCCGGATTGGAAGTACGCGCCCGTCATGATCTTCGCTCTCGTCTGTGACATCGTGCTGTCAGCAGCGCTCGCGGTCTTCCTCTCGGCGGTCACCGTCTACCTGCGCGACGTCCAGCACCTAATCGAGGTTGCACTCGTGGCGGGGTTCTTCAGCGCACCGATCGTCTACCCGTTCGCCACCGTTGGCCACAAGTTGGCAGCGCACGGCATCTTGTGGGTCTACTTCTGCAACCCCCTCGTCTCCATCGTGCTCTCCTTCCAGCGGTTCATCTACGGAACGGTGGCGCCGCGCGACACTCCGTACCCGCTCGCCAGTTACGGGGAGCAGTGGTATCTGCTCGTGCTCGGCATCGTGTTCGTCGTCTCCGTGTTGCTCTTCGTGCTCGCGATGCTGATATTCGGCAGGGTCGAGGGTAACTTCGCCGAGGAGCTCTGAGCACCCCTGCAAACGGCGATCGACGTCCAGACCGTCTCGAAGCGATTTCGCCTCTACAAGGAGAAGTACACCTCCTTGAAGGAGCGGATACTGCACGCAGGGCACGTGCCCTTCAATGATTTCTGGGCGCTAAGCGACGTCGAGTTCGAGGTCCACACCGGCGAGACGTTCGGGATTATCGGACGGAACGGCTCCGGCAAGTCGACCCTGCTCAAGTGCATCGCCGGCATCTTGCAACCCACTTCGGGCCAGATCGTCGTCCGTGGGCAGGTCGCGGCGATGCTCGAGCTCGGCGCCGGCTTTCAACCCGAGCTGTCAGGAAGGGACAACATCTTCCTGAACGCTTCACTGTTGGGCCTCTCGCGCCGCGAGATCGAACGTCGCTTCGACGACATCGTCGCGTTCGCGGAGCTCGAGGAGTTCATCGACAACCAGGTACGTTTCTACTCGTCGGGCATGTACGTCCGTCTCGGGTTTGCGGTTGCCGTCAACGTCGAGCCTGACGTGTTGCTCATCGACGAGGTGCTCGCCGTAGGGGACGAACGATTCCAGCAGAAATGCATGGAACGCGTGCACCAGTTCCAGAGCGAGGGCCGGACGATCATTCTCGTGTCGCATTCCGCGGACGTGGTGCGCCAAGTCTGCGATCGCGTCGTAGTGCTCGAGACCGGCAAGGTCGTGACCGTTGCTCGGCCTGGTGAAGCGATCAGGGCGTTCCGCGACTGCCTGCTTGCCGGGGAAGTTCCCGTCGTGTTGCCGGCAGACGAGCCTGACCCGACAGGAGCCGTCGAAGTTGTTGTCCAACCGGAGAGACGTGTCGTGATCACCAACGCGGTCGCCCGCCATTCCGGCCCGCCCGGCCGTGGCTTCCTCGTTCCCGGGGACTCTTTTCGGCTCGAGCTCCAGTTCCAGGTGAACGAGCCGCTCACCAACGTGGCGTTCGGTTGCGAGGTGATCAACTCGAGCGGCGCCCCCGTGTTCAACTGCGACAGCGCGATGCCCGAGATCAGCCAGATTCACGATCTCCCGCCAGGCCGCTACCGAGTGGAATTCGATTTCGACCACCTTCTGCTGCTCGACGGTTCCTTCACGATCAACGCCCGGATCCAAGATGCCGGTGGCGGTGTCGTTCACGCCCGCCTCGAGCCCGCCGCCGCCTTCGAGATCGTGAACCCCGGAGGGGCGACGGGATTTGTGGCATTGCCGCTTCGGATCGGACTCTCCTCGTCACCCGTGTCCGGTTCGGCGAAGGCGGCTGCCTGGTGACCTCCGAGGTCGTCGCGGAGATCGAAGCGCAGGTGAGGCAGTTGCGCACAACGGGTCAGGTCCCGCCTGGGCTCGAGGACGAGCTCGACAAATGCTTCGAGGAGGTCGCGGAGGCGAGCTTGGTTGGCGAGGGATCGATGACGGTACACGGCTCCGGGCTCAGTGCCGGCAACCCGATCGCCGGTTTCGCAGTCCCGATGCGCCTGGCGCAGCTGCGCACGCAGGCAACGACGATG
Source organism: Acidimicrobiaceae bacterium (assembly GCA_003170375.1). Lineage (GTDB taxonomy): Bacteria > Actinomycetota > Acidimicrobiia > Acidimicrobiales > Bog-793 > Fen-455. Next base: position 2,158 of record PMZN01000017.1, read on the forward strand.
GCTCGCCAGCGTTGGGGGCCCTCGTTCCGCCGTCTGGAACGCCGGGCAGCGTTAGGAGCAGCCCGGTTGGGCGAGGCTGCATCGATTCGAGTACATGTCACCGTGGACCACCTGGAACGGCTCGCCGCACGCTCGCCCCGGGCTTCGCGTGTCCTCTCGGCAGCTCGGCCCGGTGAGTCGACTACGCCGGCTGCCGGGACGATGCACCCGTCGATCGAAGGCCCGCTCTTGGCCTGGGTTCTCGAGCGCCTGAGTGCCGCGGCACCGGAGCCAGCTCGAGCGGTCCCAGCTCTGGTGCTGCACGCCGAGTGCGGTGACGGGCGAGTCGTGGAGGCGCTCGCTGCTCGAGGTCTCGACGCGCGAGGCGCTGATCCCCGTGCGGCGGTGAGAGCTGACGGCGACACGAGAATTGTGGCGGCAGGCGCATTGGAGTACCTCGGCGCGACCTTGAGTGGGACGCTCGACGGCCTGTTACTGACCGGTGTTGTGGATCGCCTGCGGCCAGGCGGGGGTCGCGCGCTGGCACAGCTCGCTGCGCGCTGTCTCGCCCCAGGGGGGGTCGTCGTGCTTGTGAGCACGCGACCCGAAGCGGTCGTTGCGATGGACCCGGTTGCTGCCGACCTCGCGCACGGCCGCCCGCTACACCCGGTCACGTGGTGCCACCTCCTCGCGCGTTACGGGCTCTCCGTGCTGGCGACCTTCGAGCCTGACTCGAGTGAGCCGGACGTCTTCGCCGTCTCCGCACAGCGTCTGGTGCCGGCTCTGCTCGCCGGCAAGCACCATCCATGAGGACCCGGCCGGCGCGAATCGACCAGGTCATTCCTTCCATCGTCGAGCGTGACGCTGTCAGCCACCACACGCTGGAGGCCCAGCGGGTCCTGCATTCGATGGGGTTTGTCTCGGAGATCTACGCCTGTAGCAGGGGACCGGGGCTCGCCGGTCGAGTCCACCCCCTTTCGGACTTGCCTCGCGAGCAGAGCGAGCGTCAATGGGTCTGCTACCAGGCCTCGATCGGCTCGCCTGCCGCGGACGCGGTTGCCTCGCACCCGGGCTTGAAGCTCGTCGACTACCACAACATCAGCCCCTCCGAGCTCATCGAGCGATGGATGCCCCACCTCGGCGAGGAAGTCCGGATCGGGCGCAGGCAACTAGCTGAGCTGGCGCCCCTTGTCGAGCTCGGATTCGCCGACTCGGAGTTCAACCGGATGGAGCTCGAGGAGGTTGGCTATCGCCACACGAGGGTTGCTCCTCTCATGGTCGACACTACGAACTTCTACTCTCCTCCCGATCAGCGGGTCGTCGATCGCCTCGAAGCGGCACGTGCACCCGGTGGACACGATTGGCTCTTCGTCGGTCAGATGTTGCCGCACAAGGCGCACCACGACGTGATCAAGGCGCTCGCTTGTGCCCGGAAGATGTTCGATCCGCACGCGCGCCTGCACCTGGTCGGTCGGGAGAGCTGCCCCGCGTATGCGGACGCGTTGCGCAGGTTCGTGTCTGCACTCGGCTTGACCGCGGCCGTCGAGTTCGTGGGCTCGATCAGCCCCGGTGAGCTCTCCGCCTACTACACCAGCGCTGACGTGTTCGTTTGCTGCTCGGACCATGAGGGGTTCTGTGTACCGCTTCTGGAAGCGATGCATCACCGGCTACCGGTGGTCGCTTATGGCGTCGCCGCTGTTCCCGAGACGCTGCTCGACGGCGGGATCGTGCTGCCCTCCAAGTCACCGGTGCTGGTCGCCGCCGCTGTCCAGCGCGTGCTGACCGATCACGAGCTTCACGACGCACTTGTG
>PMZN01000086.1:0-146 GCA_003170375.1 Acidimicrobiaceae bacterium
TCGCGGACCCCGTGCGGGTGACGATGATGATGTTGCCGAGTTGGGTGTCCAACGGCGCGCCGGGTAGGGAGAAGACTCCTGCGGCTAGCGCGGCCCCACCACCGACGACGATGGTCCCGGCGCACACGCCGATACCCAGGCGCCAC
>PMZN01000086.1:165-1927 GCA_003170375.1 Acidimicrobiaceae bacterium
TCATCGGAGCATCTCCTTCGTCACGTCGTCTCGTTCTCCGGGCTGCGAGGCTTCCAGTGCCGAGGCCATTCGAGCTCGGGCACGATGAAGTCGCGTGCGCGCTGCGCCTTCGGAGATGCCGAGAGCAGTTGCCGCTTGGGCGGGTGAGTACTGTTCGAACGCGGTGAGCGTAATGAGCGCGGCGTCCGATTTCGCGAGCGAGTTGAGCGCCTGTCTCAACTGCTCGGCGACGATGACCTCCTCGATGTGCTCGATCGCCACATCTCCAGCACCACGGGCGTCGTCGGAGCGCGGCAGCGCGTCGATCAACGCTCGATAGCGTCGCAGGCCGCGGGCATGATTACGCGCAAGGTTGGTCGTGGTGACCAGGAGCCACGGCAGCACGGTTCCGTCGACGACTCGTACCGACCTCCGTCGACGCCAGAGCTCGAGGAATGCGCCGGCCGTGACGTCCTCCGCGTCGTGCACATTCCCAGTCAACCGGAGCGCGTGGCGATACACGCGGTCCCGTTGGCAATCGAAGACGGCGGCAAAACCGTCGCTATCGCCGCTGAGCGCCTTGGTCCAGGACGTGTGCTCCTCCGGAAGCCATCCCACTGTATGTAATGTCCGCACCGGGTGCAGCGTTACACGAACTCACAGTTCGGAGTCGCCTCAGCCCCGGACGTTGGTTCACGTGGCAGATAGCCCGACAGGCAGGTGATTCACAGACAACTGCCGTTCTCGTGTAATCCAGTAGAACTACTGGCAAGGCGAGACCACGCCGAACGGATCTGGAATCCTCGAATCTCGCACCGTCTCTGCTACGACCCCTCCCGGCTGTCGCCCTACGCTGATGGCTCTGCTACGACCCCTCCCGGCTGTCGCCCTACGCTGATGGCTCTGCCAGGCTTATCAGTGCAGGCGTTGATGGGAGTGACGATCCCCGGTATCTGGTTGGAAGTGACGTAGGCCGCGCTGCCGTTTGGCGTCACGGCGATGGCATCGGGCGTCTGTCCCGCTGGGACAGGTACCTATTCACGCCGCGCTTTGCTTCGTGGGGGCTAACTGGGGTTTGTTTTCCAAGCCGTTCCAGCAAGCCGGTGTCTGGGTGACATGGGTGGCCAAGCTCGCCGAGATGATCCTCGAACCGGGTCCGCTCGGCGAAGACGAGGCTCAAGCCATAGCTACAAAGCTCGCCCGCGCGCTGCCCGCGAAGTAAATGGGCACCGTCACACTGTTCCTCGATGGTGATAGGCCACCCCGCGAGGCAAATCGCGACTAGCGCTATGGGACGGAGACGATGCCCCGTACACCATTGTCGACAATCTCGCGCACGACAGACGCCTTCCACACGAAACCAAGATCAGATTCCTCGTTGATCCGACCAGAGTAGACCCCAACGAACTCCTCGATAGTACCGCTAGCAAGGAACGTATTGCCGTGGATGTCCCTGAAGTTGCCGGTTGTGGTGTAGAAGACAACGGGAGACCCGGACTGGCCAGGGCGAGTGCGGCTATCAACGAGGAACCTTGGAAGTCCGTCGAAGTCGATTTCGTGTTCGCTCGCCACAAAGCCCTGGACCCAAGTGGCCATGGCACCCCCATAGCGGAGGCCGAAAGGAAATCCCACGATGCTCAGAGACCCAGCCATATTGACAGCGGCGCGCACTTCCGCCCACGGGTCGTACCCATAAATGCCAACGCCCGCCGTATCGGTTAGCGGCAACGCGATAACGTCGACGAGTTATAACCAAAACCTGTGGATCGCCCATCTGAGCGGG
>PMZN01000086.1:1979-2173 GCA_003170375.1 Acidimicrobiaceae bacterium
GCCCTCGAGGCCGAGGTCGATGCGTACGTCGCCGAACATCTGGAGGACCGTGACGAGCGCGGTCACCGGCTCGTCGTGCGCAACGGTCGCGCCGAGACCCGCACCGTGAAGACGGTTGCCGGCGCCGTCGAGGTCACCGCACCGAGGGTCGACGACAAGCGGGTCGACGGTGAGAGCGGCGAGCGCCAGAGGTT
>PMZN01000086.1:2253-3477 GCA_003170375.1 Acidimicrobiaceae bacterium
CGAGCAGGCAGCGTTCGCCTCGCGCTCGCTGGCCGAGGTCGACTACGTCTACATCTGGGTCGACGGCGTCCACTTCAACGTGCGCCTCGGCGAGGACCGCCTGTGCTGCCTGGTCGTGGTCGGTGTGCGGGCCGACGGGCGAAAAGAGCTCGTGGCCATCACCGGCGGTTACCGCGAGTCGACCGAGTCCTGGGCGAGCCTGCTGAGGGACTGCAAGCGCCGGGGGATGCGGGCCCCGGTGCTCGCCGTCGGCGACGGCGCCCTCGGCTTCTGGGCGGCGGTGCGCGACGTCTTTCCTGAGACGACCGAGCAGCGCTGCTGGTTCCACGTCTCGGCCAACGTATTGAATGCCCTCCCGAAGTCAGTGCAGCCGGCCGCCCGCCGGGCGCTGGCGGAGATACGCGACGCCGAGGACAAGGCCCACGCCGAGGCTGCCATCAAGGCCTTCGCGGACGAGTTCGAGGCCAAGTGGCCGAAGGCCGTCGCCAAGATCACCGACAAGCCCGAAGCACTGCTCGCCTTTTACGACATGCCGGCCGAGCACTGGATCCACCTGAAAACGACCAATCCGATCGAGTCGACCTTCGCCACGGTTCGCCTCCGCACCAAGGTCACCAAGGGCGCCGGGTCACGCTCTGCCGGATTGGCCATGGCCTACAAGCTCATCACCACGGCCGAGAGCCGCTGGCGGGCCGTCAACGCCCCTCACCTCGTCGCTCTCGTCCGTGCTGGCGCACTGTTCCACAACGGTGTGCTCGTCGAGCGCTCCGAGGAGGTGGCGGCGTGAACAGCGTGCGTAACGATACCGAGACGATGGCTTGCGCAGTTTGCGGGACAGCCTTCAGGCGCTCCGGGCGCCGACTCCATTGCTCGGATGCCTGCCGTCAGGCCGCCTGGCGCCGCCGAAGCCAGGCGCCGAGAGAGCCGATCGTCGCCAAGCCCGACACCGTCTACCAGTGCCCGATGTGTGAGGTCAGGCTCATCGGCGAGCAGTACTGCGAGGAGTGCCACAGCTTCGCCCGCAGGCTCGGCCCCGGCGGCAACTGTCCTTGCTGTGACGAGCCGATCTCGATCACCGAGCTCCTCCAGCCGGAACAGTTCGCGGCACGTAAGGGTCAAAAGACGACACGAGGGAGGTGATCAGAGAGCAGGATCGAAGGAAGGTCGCCGCGATCCCATCCACAGGTATTGACTATTTCTCGTCCGAACTCGTCACGCTTATGT
>PMZN01000015.1 GCA_003170375.1 Acidimicrobiaceae bacterium
CAACTTCAAGGACATCAACGACAGCCTCGGTCATGCCGCTGGCGACCAGCTGCTGAAGGCAGTGGCCGCACGACTCAGCGGCGCGCTGCGGGACTCTGACACCATCGGACGTCTGGGTGGCGACGAGTTCGTGGTCCTGGCGGAGGGCACCTCACTGGACGCCGGGGCAGCACTGGTCGCCGAGCGACTGCTCGACGTGCTTCGTGAACCCTTCATCCTCCACGCCGACGAAGGTAGTCCGACACCGTACGCCGTGACCGCGAGCATCGGCATTGCCGAAGGTGACCGCCCACAGGTGGAGGACCTGCTCCGCGATGCCGACCTGGCGCTCTACCGCGCGAAAGCCGCTGGTCGCAACTGCTACATGTTCTTTGCCTCGGAAATGCATGCGACAGTCCGGGACCGTCTGGTGCTGGAAGCAGACCTGCGAGCCGCTTTGGACTGCGGCCAGTTCTTTCTCGAGTACCAACCCAGATTCGGCCTCGCGGATGTCACCACCGTCGGGATTGAGGCGTTGTTGCGGTGGCGCCATCCCGTCCGCGGCGTGGTCGGCCCCCTCGAGTTCATCTCCAGGCTCGAGGAGACCGGGTTGATTCTGCCCGCCGGTCGCTGGATTCTGGCCCAAGCGTGTCGACAGTGCGCCGAGTGGCACCATGGCGGTCTTCGACTGACCGCCTCTGTCAACATCTCGGCGCGTCAGTTGGAGTCGGACTCGTTCATCACCGACGTCATCGATGCCCTCACCGCCAGTGGTCTGCCACCTGACGCACTGGTCTTGGAGTTCACCGAAAGCACCCTCATGCGCGACGCCGAGGCCACCATCGGCCGCCTGAAGGCCATCAAGGCCATCGGTGTGCGAATCGCCATCGACGACTTCGGCACCGGCTACCCCTCCTTGGCGTACCTGCGGCGATTCCCGGTCGACATCCTCAAGATCGACCGATCCTTCATCAGCGCCATGAGCAACTCCGGCGAAGGTGAAGCCATCCTCCACACACTCGTCCAGCTCGGCAAGCAACTGGGCCTGCAGACCGTCGCAGAAGGCATCGAGACCGAGGACCAGCTCTGCCGCCTTCGGCTCCAAGACTGCGACGCCGGGCAGGGCTTCCTCATAGCCAAGCCGATGAGCGCCGCCGCGATTGCGAAGTTCGTCCGCTCCTCTCTACCCCGGATCGTCGCCGTCCCAGCCCTACTTCGCTGACACGAGCAGTTCATGGTCGATGACGACTTCCCCACGGCCAGGGCGCCTCGGCGGGGTATCGCGCGACCCTCTTTAGGTGTCAAGGAGAGGTGGGAATGTTGACTGGACGAACGTCGCGAGCAGGGAGGGCAGCGCAAAGGTCGGATCGAGGCGTGCCGCGAGCGCTTCGCACATCACGACAGTCTTCACGAGCAGGCCGAGCTCCCGCGGGAAGCGCAGGTGATGCCGCCGGCTCACGGCCATGAAGTCGGCAAGGAGCGGTGCGAGGCGCATTTCGCCGACGGGCAGCTCGAAGGAGGCTGAGGTGAGCCGCTCGAGCTCAGCCGCAAAGCGGACCTCGTCGACATCGTTAGGGACGATCCCGAGAACTCTGAGCGCCGCGGCACTCCGCATCGAGTCCTTTGTCGCCAGGGCGAGCAGGATCTCGACGAGCGCGGCGCGTACCGGCGCGGTCACCGTGCCCATCATCCCGAAGTCGACCATCGCCAGTCGCCCGTCGGCCTCGACGAACAAGTTGCCAGGGTGCGGGTCGGCGTGAAAGAAACCGTTGGCGAAGATCATCACCAGGTACGCGTAGGCGACGTCGCGGGCGATCGCCCGCCGGTCGACGCCCATCTCGTCGAGCGTGGCGAGATCGGTGATCTTCGCGCCGTGGACGCGCTCGAGGGTCAGCACCCCCGACGTCGTCAGCTCCCAAATGACAACCGGGACATGCACGCCGAGCGCGGTGAGGCTGGGCCGGATCCGGTCCGCGCTCTCGCCCTCGGCGACATAGTCGAGCTCGGTCTGCAGCGTCGTCGCGAACTCATCGACGAAGCCGACGAGATCGACCCTCCGCAACGGGCTCCACCCCCAGGTCGCCAGCTTCGCCAGCCTTTGAAGGATGGCGAGGTCGCTGTCGACCGTCGCGATGATCCCGGGACGGCGTACCTTCACGACGACCTCTCGGCCGTCTGCAAGACGGGCCGGGTGCACTTGGCCGATCGACGCGACAGCGATCGGCTCCTCCCCGAGGAAGGCGTACGCCTCGGCGGGGTCCCTCGACAGCTCATGGCAGATAGCGTCTCGCACTGCCCTGAATGGGATCGGCGACGCAGAGTCCTGCAGCGACGACAGCGCCTCCTCGTAGGTGGGAGGGATGAGATCTGGACGCGTCGAAAGGACCTGGCCGAGCTTGATGAACGTCGGGCCGAGCTCCAAGAGGGCGTCGCGGAAGTGCTCGGCGCCGCGTCGGGCCGGCTCTCTCTTATGGATGCGAAGGAGCCGCTGGCGCGCGAAGTTGGCGAAAGTCGCCATCGCGTGGTGCACGAAGACCGAGCCGATCTGTACAGCGCGCCGGTCCACCGAGCGCGTCACCTAGCCGACCGAAGAGCTCGTTCGGGCGCGTCACGGGCGATGGGGATGAGACAGCGGGTCGCGCACTGTGTGGCGGACTCTGCGGAAGGCCGGTGCTCTGCTACGAGGACTGCGAGGGTCGGTAGCTGAGATCGTTTGACGCGCGCGATCGCCTGCGAGACCACTGAAACGAGGCGCGGATGTGGTCTCATGGTTTGGCGTCGTCGAAGGCCCGGGCGATGGTCACAGCCGCGTCGTTGGTGTTGTTGAGCTCGGCTTGGTCCCGTCTTGTAGTCGTAGGAGAGGTTCTCGGACTTCGCAACGGATTGTGAGAAGACCCTGAGCCGGGAAGGCAGAGCGAGAGACGAAGCGGTCACGGTTGCATCCCCCTCGGCAAGACGACAGCTTCGTCTCTCGCTCTGCCTTC
>PMZN01000196.1:0-2774 GCA_003170375.1 Acidimicrobiaceae bacterium
CGAGGTTCAGCCGGACGCCCCCGACATCGCTCTTGTGCACGAGGTCCGGGGCGTCGAGCTTTAGGGCAACCGGGTACCCCATCGCGTTTGCTCCTTCGACGGCCTCCGCCGCTGACGAGGCCCGCACACACGAGAGGATCGGTATTCCGTAGGCCTCGAGCAGGCCGAAGGCCGCGACCGTGTCGAGCCACACCGAGGTCGACCGAGAGGCGACCAGCTCGGGGGTGGGGGTGGACGTGGAGGTGGAGGTGGCCGCGGGCGCGGTGGCGGAATCGACCATCGGCCGGGCCGACAAGGCGACCTCTACGATCCGCCGCCCGGACAACACATCCAGATCGTCGAAACTGGGCACGGTCCCCTCAGGCCGCGCCACCCATTCGCCATAGTGCGCGACCCGCGCAAACGCACGAGCCGCAGACTCGGGGTACGCAAACCAGGGCACGTGACTCGGGCCTGCGCGCAACGCCACGAGCGTCTGCTCGGTCGCGATGAAATTCGCAAGCATGGGCTTGGTGGTCGTAGAGGCTGCTTGGGCCACCGCCTCTGCGATGTCAGCAGCACCGACGAGCACCGGCGGAGTGAAGGTGACCACCACCGCGTCTATGTCTCCGTCGGCAAGGACGATCTCGAGCACGGACCGGTACTCCTCGGCAGTGGCCGAGGCGACCAGGTCGATCGGGTTGCCTACCGCGGCACCCTGAGAGACGACGTCGAGCAGCCGCCTTTGGGTCTCGGGTGCCAGCTCGGGAACCTCGAGGCCGTAGCTCTCACACGCGTCGGCAGCGAGAACCCCGCAGCCTCCGGCATTGCCGACGACCGCGACGCGCCGGCCGGCGGGAAGGGGCTGGTTCACCAAGAGGTCGGCGACATCGAGCAGCTCCTCCAACGTCTGGACCCGGATGACGCCAGCCTGGCGAAAGAGCGCATCGGTGGCTTGGTCGGGAACTGAGCCAACGCTGCGGGCGTGGGCGCCCCGTAGGCCCGATGCCGTACGAGCGCTCTTGACCGCGACGATGGGTGTCTTCTGAGCGACTCGTCGCGCGATCCGGCTGAATTTCCGGGGGTTCCCGAACGACTCCAGATAGAGCAGGATCACATCGGTCTCCGGGTCGTCCTCCCAGAACCGCAGCAGGTCGTTGCCGCTGACGTCGGCCTTGTTGCCGAGGGACACGAAGCTCGAGATCCCGAGGCCGCGGCCCGCGAGCTCGCCGAGGAGAGCGATCCCGAGGCCCCCGGACTGGGAGGAGAACGCGACCCGGCCGGGCGGTGGTGCGTGCTCGGCGAAGGTGGCGTTCATCCGGACTTGAGGACAAGTGTTGATGACGCCCATGCAATCGGGCCCGACGAGCCGCATGCCGAAAGTCCGGGCGAGCTCGACCAGATCGCGATCGGTGCCCGTCCCCGAGGCCTCCTGGTCCGCCCGGCCCGACGTGACGACGACGAGGCCGCGAACCCCCTTTGCTCCGCACTCGCGCACAACCTCGCCCATTCGGTGAGCCGGCACCGCGAGCAGTGCCAGATCGATGGGGCCGGGCACATCGGTCACGCTGCGATACGACCGGAGACCTCCGACCGTGTCGGCCTGCCGATTGACCGGGTAGACGTCACCGGTGAACTCCCCGGCGAGGAGATTGCTGACGATGTCGTGGCCCGCAGAGCCTGGCTCGCCGCTCGCCTCGATGACGGCGATAGTCGTGGGACGGAGAATGTGCTCGATCGAGCGCACCGCTGCGGTCCATTCGCGTTCCTCGACCCGCTCGATGTACTCCGGTTGAGCCGCGAGCTCCAGCGTCACCCGGATAACCCCTGAATCGAGAAGCACGTGCTCGTCGAATCCCGCCGAACGGAAAACGCCTATCATCCGATGGTTGTCTGGGAGGACGTCGGCCACGAACCGTCCGATCCCGCGAGCAACCGCAGCCGAGGCGAGATGCTCGAGCAGCACGGTACCCAGGCCCCGTCCCTGGTGGTCATCCCGCACGACGAACGCGACCTCGGCCTCCCCCACTCCATCCTGGCCGGGCCCTTGGGACGTACCTTCTGCGGCGCGGCCGAGGGCGTCCCCGACCGCCGCGGGAGAGCGATCGTAGCGAGCCACCGCCACCAGTTCCCCGTCTACGACGGCCACGAGGGCCAACCGTTCTTGATAGTCGACGGTTACGAAGTGCGTGATCTCCTCATGGCTGATCCCCCGACGCGGCGCGAAGAAACGAAAATACACCGTCTCTCTCGACAGCCGACGCCCGAACGAGCGAAGCGCAGGGCCGTCGTCCGGCCGAATCGCTCGCAACCGAGCCGCGCGACCGTCCGAGAGCAGGACGTCACATTCGAGCTCGGCCGGATAGGCCGCCTTCGTGACAGGCCGAGCACCAGGGCTCATCCCGCCCGGTCCAGCCATTTGAGCGGTCAACGCGCCTCCCGGACCGGCTGAGCACTCGCGAGGACGCTCAGCCCGCGACTGCCTGCACGGTGGCGAGGGGTACTGCGCCGCTCGGGGCGGTGAGGTGCAGAACCTCGCCCCAATCGCTGAACTTGGCAGAGATCGAGTGGGCGGCGTTGCCACTCTGCTTCGAGGTCCCCTCGACAGCTATAGGGAGCGCGGCTCCAGTTGTCCTCACGTACATCGTGAGCTCCAGGCTGGCGGTCTTCGAGCTCTGGGATGCCTTCACTGCCACGGCTGGATGTCCGAGCTTGGTGGACGTCTTGCCCCGCGTGAGCGTGCCGGTCAGGTTCACGAGCTGAGTGGCAGCCGTCTTGACCGCCAAGGAACCGGC
>PMZN01000196.1:2819-7657 GCA_003170375.1 Acidimicrobiaceae bacterium
GGGCTCCCTGGCGGACCGTGATGTGCTGCTCGCCGGCGGCGGTGCCCACGTCGGCGATGATGCTCACCCCGCTAGTCCCAGCGGTCGCCGTCTCCTCGAAATGAAACGAGCTCTGCCGCTTGGTGGCCATGACCGCCGCCGCCACGATCTTGTCGCCTGACTTCAACTGGACGCCGTTGAACGCGCTAGACCCGGCCGAGGAGCTGCCGCAGCCGGCTGCAAACGCGATCGCGGCAGTCAGTGTGACGAGGAGGGTTTGGCGAGAACGCATACCGCGACGCTACCAGCGAGCATCATCGCAGCGGTTGAGGCCTTTCGCCCGCCTGATCCCGGTCTCCACGATTCGCGGCTCTCGGGTCCCTGGTTCAGCCCTTCTCGGGAACGCAGCGGTTCACGCAGCTGCCGATACCCTCGATTGCGGTGGTGAGCACCTGGCCGGGCTCAAGAAACACCTGCGGGTTGCGCCCGGCACCGACCCCACCAGGGGTTCCGGTCGAGATCAGGTCGCCCGGGCACAGTGTGGCGAACTGGCTGATGTAGCTCACGACTGCGGCCGGCCCGAACAGGAGATCCGACGTGCGTCCGCGCTGCATCACGATGCCATCGAGATCGCAGCGCACTTCGAGATCGGCGGCATCACCGATCTCATCGCCCGTCACGAGAACCGGACCGACCGGAGTCGACGCGTCGAAGGCCTTGCCCTGCAGATACTGGGTCGTCCTGCCTTGCCAGTCGCGCATCGAGACATCGTTGACGATGGTGAACCCGGCGATCGCGTCGTGTGCCTGCCCGAGCGTCCCGCGGCGGATCCGACGCCCGATGACAACGCCGAGCTCGACCTCCCAGTCGACGGCGTTGCTCACCGAAGGCAGGACAAGGTCATCATGCGCACCGATGAGACCGGAGGCGAACTTGGCGAACAGCGTCGGGTAGCTCGGCAACTCCCGTGACATTTCGAGGATGTGGGCTCGGTAGTTCAGCCCGACACAGAAGATCTTCTCCGGATGAGGCAGGAGCGGAGCAAACGACGCGTCCGCGAAGACAATCTCCCCGGTGGCCTCGAGGGCCGCCGTCGTATCCATGCGCGACGTCGAGTTCATCGACGCGAGCAGGGCGCCGACGTCCGGGGCCCGCAACAGAAGCAGGCGGTCTCCTTCGAGCCGTGCGGCGCGGGTGCCGTCTGTCGTCCGGACCGTGGCCAGCCTCACACTCAGCTCCTGACGCGAACTGACAATGGGACACCTGTCAGCCTAAGGCAGCCTCCGCCGTCGGGCTTCTCGCCGGCGGACGAGGTCGAAGCCTCTCGCCTCCAGGGCGCTGCTAACGGCGCCGCAGGCACTCCACGACGAGCTGCGGCTCGGTCTTCGTCACAAGCTCCATCGCGAGGCCGCAACTGGGCGCGGGCACCTCCCGGCCGACGCTCACGACAGCTTCCCAGACCAGCCGCTCCCCGCTCGGATCCTCGACGACGAGCTCGGTGCGGCCGCCTCCGAGATCCGCGCCGTGCCTTGTCATGTCGAAAAGCAGCCATCCGACCTCGCGGAGCACGGCGCGCTCGAGCGCCTGGACCGCTGGCGAGGCCATCCCCCCACAACCCCGGTAACGCGGCAGGAGATCGTCTATCGGCCCGCTGCGTTGCACAATCCTGGCCAGCGTCTCCTTGTCGCAGAACGCCCATGCGCTGCCTTGCGGAAGCACTACCGCCGTCGCCGCAAACCGATGACCCCCGGTGTGGCTCGTCCTCCACACCCTCACGTCTTTCCCGAGCTGGCGGGGATCTGCCAAGAGTTCCTTCGCCAGCACTGTCCCGAACGACCCGCAACATCGATCGCGTGTTCCGTGAGTGCAGACGAGAACGTCGGTGGTCTCGTCGACATTTGGCGGCTCATCGAGGATCGCGAGCGCCGCGGCAATAACTTCGCCACGACCGACGGCCATCTCGGTCCGCTCGAACCGTGCGCCTCCATTGGCCGGCCACCGGTAGGCGATGACTCGGCTCGGCTCGCCCGCCAAGGCAGGCACGAGTCCCTGAAGGCGCATCCCGGCGCTTCGGACGAGTGCCACCACAGGTGCGAGCGCCGGATCCTCACTCAAGTCCCGCGGCCAGGGAAGTGGCCATTCGACGAGTAAGTAGCCCCGATAGCAACCTGCCGTACCGATCGGATCGAGATGCTGATCGCGAGCCCTAGACGAGCAAAGCAACCCAGAACCGGAAGGAACCGGATTCTCCGGTCCGATGCTGGTGGTCATTCGCGGGACCCTACCGGCACTCGGACTACGACGTATCGACACGGTCCACGGAGAGCGAAGCTGACCCACCATCCGGAATGGCTCGACGTACCCCACCAGTGATGCGAGGATTCTTGGCCATGGCAGTCTTCCACCGGCGACGGGTGTTGCAGGCTGCGGGGCTTGCCGGCCTCGCCGTCCTGCTTCCGCCCGAGCTTCTGGCCGCTTGCAGCACGCCATCGTCGCCCACGACCGGCGAGGCGAGCAGCCGGTCCTTGCTCGTGTTCGACCCGCATCAAGCCAGGGTCGTCGAGGAAGCGACCGCTCGGTTGATTCCCGGTCCGCACGACGACCCGTCGGAAGCGGGGCACGCAGGAGCGCGCGAAGCGAACGTCACGCGATACATCGACACCATGCTCGGCGCGCTCACGCCCAGCCCGGCCAAGATCTTCGCCGGTGGACCGTTCAGCAGCCGGGCCGGATGGCCGGCCGACGACATGGCGAAGTTCCTCCGCCTGACCCCGGCTCAAACGACCGGCTGGACGCGCCGCCTGGCGGGCTTGCGCGCTCAGTACCGCCAGGGACTGAAGACGCTCGACAAGATGGCTGGCGGGGACTTCGCATCCGTGAGCACCGACAAGATGGACGAGATCCTCGCCCAAGATCCAGGCGGCTTCATGACACTCTTGTTCGGCCACGCGATCGAGGGCATGTACTCGGCCCCCGAATACGGCGGCAATGCGGGACTCGTTGGCTGGCACGAGATCGCCTGGCCGGGCGATCGCCAACCTCGCGGCTACACCGACGGCCAAGTGACCCTCTCCGACGGGCCGGACGTCTACCAGCCCAAGGGAATCGGCGAGAAATTGCTCCAGTTGCTAGCCACATCACCCTGATGAGCCGGCGCGCTCTCGTGGTCGGCAGCGGGCCCGGCGGGTCGGTCGCGGCGATGGTGCTCGCGCGAGCTGGCTGGGATGTCGCGATCTTCGAGAAGGGCGCCAACTACTTCACGGATCTCAGCTCCGACAGGCCTGGGACCGTGTTCTCGAACGACGAGCTGAAGATGAGCCGGGCCTTCTCCCAGCCCGACCCGACCGCCGAGCCACGCGTGTACCGCTCGTCGCCACAGGCCCCGCCGATCACCGGTGCTGTCCAGCCCCTTCCTCAAACCGTCGGAGGAGGGACAGTCCACTGGGACGCGAAGACCCCGAGGTTCTGGGACATCGACTTCAAGAAGCTCTCGATGCTGGGCCCCGTCCCGGGGGCGGAAATAGCCGACTGGCCTTTCGACTACGCCGAGATCTCGCCGTACTACGACCAGATCGAGGAGCTGATCGGAGTTGCAGGCGACATCGCCCTCTTCCCCAAAGAGCCGACCCTCACGCATGCTCCGCGCACCAAAGCGCTCCCGATGCCGCCGGGCCCACCCGAGTACTCGTCGCTCGTGGTCTCCAAAGGCTGCAGCCGAGTCGGCCTGCATCCGTTCATCGCCCCTATGGCGATAAACAGCCGTGCCTACCAGGGACGCCCTCGATGCGACAACTGCGGTTTCTGCTCAGGCTACGGGTGCCCCATTCTCGCCAGAGTGGGTGCGCTCGCGCCTTTGCGGGAGGCGCTCCGACTCGGGGCAGAGCTGCGTGACGGCTCGATGGTCGTCAAGGTCGAGACGAACGGCCGTCGGGCGACAGGCGTCAGCTGGCTCGACTATCAGAACAACCGGCGCACCGAGCCCGGCGACCTCATCGTGCTGGCGGCCAACGCCATCGAGACCGCCCGGCTCGCACTCCTCTCTGGGCTGCCGGATCCCTACGACCTCGCCGGCCGGCAACTCATGTTCCACTGGTTCTCCGAGGGATCAGGCATCTTCTTGTCGGAACGTCTTCACAACTACCGCGGCCGCGACCACACCCACGACATCGACGATTTCGCGGACCCAGATTTCCCCGGTGCCAGAAGAGCCGCGAAAGCAGCAGGCCTGCCCTACTTCCGTGCAGGCAAGGTCGAGCTCGGTGGAACCCAGCTTCCGCTCGACGAGGCAAGCAGCTACCAGGAGGTGCTGCGCCTGCTCGCACCGCAAAAGCCGTTCGGGACGGACTTCAAACAGCTGATGCGCTCGAGCCTGCTGAGAGACCGGCTATGTGGCATCGAGCTCATCGGCGAAGACCTCCCGTATGCGACGAACCGTGTCGATCTAGACCCCAAGGTGCGCGACTGGCGCGGGATCCCTGTCGCACGCGTTACCTACGGGCCGGGCCTATCGGAAATCGCCGCCCAAGCCTTCTACATGCCTTGGCTGGTCAAGCTGCTGAAAGCGGCCGGCGCCGACGTGGCGATCGCGATTCCAGAGCTCCCGTCCTCCCGGTTCCCCATCGCTCAGGATCAGGTGCCGGCGACCGAGCACGTGATGGGGGGAATGCCGATGGGGGCCAACGCCAGGACCAGCGTCACCGACGAGCAGGGACGCCACCACCACCTCGACAATCTCTTCGTCGCAGACGGCGCCGTCTTCCCGACCTCGGGTGGGCACAACCCAACCCTTACGATCATGGCGACGGCACTCCGCCAAGCGACGGCCTGGGCAGGCACCTGAGCCGCCGCCGACATGTCTC
>PMZN01000186.1:0-2790 GCA_003170375.1 Acidimicrobiaceae bacterium
GTCGAGAGCTCGAGGTAGAAGTCCTCGAGGCCGAAGTCGCGAAGAAGGTCGAGCACGAAACCGAGCAAAGACTGCAGTTCGGCCGCCATTTGCTCGCGAGAGCAGAAGATGTGCGCGTCGTCCTGGGTCATGCCGCGCACCCGTGTCAGACCGTGCACAACGCCGGACTTCTCGTAGCGGTAGACCGCGCCGAACTCGAACATCCGAAGGGGAAGCTCACGGTACGAGCGCTGCCTGGACTTGAAGATCAGGATATGGAATGGACAGTTCATCGGCTTGAGGTAGTAGCGATGACCCTGGTCGAGCTCCATCGGCGGGAACATGCTCTCCGCGAACCACTGCAGATGGCCGGACGTCTCGAATAGGTCCGAGCGGGTGATGTGCGGCGTGTTGACGAAGGAGTAGCCGGCCTCTGTATGGCGCGCCCGCGAGTAGTCCTCCATCACCTTGCGAACGAGTCCCCCCTTCGGATGGAAGACGGCCAGTCCCGAACCGAGCTCGGCGGGGAATGAGAACAGGTCGAGCTCAGCGCCGAGGCGGCGGTGATCGCGGCGCTCTGCCTCCTCGAGACGGTGGAGGTACGACTCGACGGCCTTGTCCGACTCCCAGGCCGTGCCGTACACCCTCTGGAGCTGGGGCCTGTGCTCGTCGCCACGCCAATAGGCGCCGGCCACCCGGGTCAGCTTGAAATGCCCCAGGCGATCTGTCGAGGGCACATGCGGACCGCGGCACAGGTCCACGAATCCCGGACCGTTGCGGTAGGCGTTGACAGCGCCGGGATTCCCGCCGGCTTCGGCCGCGAGCTCGGCATCGAGGCCGACGGCAGCCTCGGCGACGCGTTCGATGATCTCGCGCTTGTAAGGCTGGTCGGCGAAGATCTCGAGGCCTTCGGCGATCGTGTGCTCCTCGCGCACGAACGGCTGAGCCTCGGCGACGATCGCCTTCATCTCCGATTCGATCCGTGCCAGGTCGTCCTCGGAGAAGCGGGCGCCCCGGGGGAGATCGAAGTCGTAGTAGAAGCCGTCGGCGATGGCCGGGCCGATGGCGTAGCGCGCCCCGGGCCAGAGCCTGAGCACCGCTTGCGCCATGACGTGCGCTGTCGAGTGGCGCAGCACGTTGCGCCCTTCGTCCGTGTCGGAGGTGACGATGCGGACCTTGGCGCCTTCGAAAAGCGGCTGGGAGAGGTCGACCAAGACGCCGTCAAGCTCCGCGGCGACCGCTGCGGCGGCAAGCCGGCGCCCGATCCCCGCGGCGAGATCCGCGATCGTCGTGCCGGCGGGGACACTGCGTGCGGACCCGTCGGGCAGAAAGACCGTGACCTCGCTAGGCATCTGAACCACTCCTCGTACTGGCGACGCTCGGTCGCATTCTGGAAAAGCTCAGCCTACCGGGCCGCTAGCACTGCCTCGTGGGTCGAATCACAGTCGCACACCGAGCAGGGAGGCGGCCTCGCCGACGCCGCGCCCGGCTCCTGCTTCCTCGTCGATGGCTTCGATCGCCCCGGGAGTGTCCAAGTCGTCGTCGAGCTTGGCCCGCACGGCCTCCAAGGCGGCACCGCCCCGGCCCGCCGCCCGCCATCTGTCGAGGCGGCCCTCGGCATCCTCGAGCATCGAGTCCTTCCATTCCCAGGGCCGCCGGTAGCTCTGGGAGAGCAACGCCAAGCGGATCGCGGACGGATCATGGCCCTGCTCGAGCAGCTCATGGACGAACACGAGATTGCCGAGCGACTTCGACATCTTCTCGCCGCCCAAGCCCACCATCCCCACGTGCATCCAATGCCGGACGAACACCGAGCCTGTCGCAGCCTCCGACTGGGCCGACTCGCACTCATGGTGCGGAAAGATGAGATCAGTGCCTCCGCCGTGCAGATCGATGGTCGTGCCGAGCTCGCGCATGGCCAGCGCCGAGCACTCGATGTGCCATCCAGGACGGCCCGGGCCCCAGAGCGACTCCCAGGAAGGCTCCCCCGGGGCCGAAGGCTGCCAGAGCACGAAGTCCAGCGGGTCGTCCTTGAAAGGGTCCTCCGGCCGGCCGCCCCGAATGGCGGCGAGCCCGATCATTTCGTCACGCTCGAGATGGCTCACCTGGCCGAACCGGGGAAACGACGTCACGTCGAAGTAGACCGCTCCGCCAGCCCGATATGCATGGCCCGTGTCGAGGACCATGCCGATGAAGCCGAGAATGTCCGCGATAGCGGAGGTCGCCCGTGGCTCGGAATAGGCCCGGAGCAACCCGAGTGCCTCCATGTCGGCATCGAAGCGGGCGATCTCGCCCGCCGCGAGGTCCAGATAGTGCACGCCGAGCTCGCGGGCCTTGCGCAGGATGTCGTCGTCGACATCGGTGATGTTGCGCACGCACAGCGTCCGGTGGCCGAGATCGCGCAGGCGCCGCTGCAACACGTCGTAAGTCAGGTAGACCGCTGCATGGCCGAGATGCGCCGAGTCATAGGGCGTGATCCCGCACGTGTACATCGAGACAACCTCGCCCGGCGCGAACGGGACAACCTGGCGACGAGCAGTGTCGTATAGCCGCATCACCGACAGCGGGTCAGGGACGGGGCGACAGGCCCTAGAGGCCTTCGGTGCGCAAGCCCGTCAGCCGGATGCTGGCGTGCGAGCGCGAGCGGATGTTGACGCCGATGAGCACGGCTGTGAACGCCTCGATCGCGGCTGCTGCCGACAACGTGCCCGCGTCGATCCCGCGACACCCTGGTATGCGGTCCACGAGCTCGATCGTGGCCTTGGTGGCAGCCGCGTGATCCGAGCACACGAGAACGTCCGCGTCGAGGGA
>PMZN01000186.1:2922-6667 GCA_003170375.1 Acidimicrobiaceae bacterium
TCGGGAACGCGTGCCCCCCACTTCTCACGGAGCTGGGCCGCGATCTCCTCTCCGCGCTCGGCCGAGCGCGAACCAATCGACACCGACATACCGATCGACGCCAGCCTGGCGGCAAGGGCCTTGCCCGCCGGACCCGTCCCTCCGAGAATTCCTACATCCATGGTCCTAGCCTTTCACACCTGTAGATGGTGCCCCGAGGCCTTCGGTGTCGGTGGTGTCATATCTCGCGAATCTCGGCATGAGCCAGGCCACGATGCCGACGCCGACGAGACAGCCGAGTCCTCCGGAGACGACCGAGATCTGCGGCGTCGAGACCGCTGCCACCGCGCCTGCCTCGAAGTCGCCGAGGCGCGGTCCCCCGGTCACGACTGCGGTGTGGACCGAGGAGAGCCTCCCACGCAGTGACTCAGGTGCCTCGAGCTGGAGGATGGTGCCCCGGAAGACCGCAGAGACGACGTCGGCCGCGCCGGCGAGCGCGAGCAGCACCAGGGCGACAGCCAGCCAGGGCACAAGGCCGAATGCAGCGATTGCGGCCCCCCAGACGGCGACGGCGATGAGAACGGCCCAGCCCTGTTTGCGAACCATGACCACCCAACCGGTGAGCAGCGCACCGATCAGAGCGCCTGCTCCAGGCGCCGCGTAGAGCAGGCCGACCGTGGCGGCACCGCCGTGGAAACGAACGAGGGCGAGAGCCGGGAACAGCGCCCGCGGCATGCCGAGCACCATCGCGTTCAGGTCCACGACGAACGTTCCTTGCAGGACGGGTCGACCCTTCAGGTACCGCAGTCCCTCCGCGATCGAACGAAGTCCGAAACGTGTACCGCCTCCTGGGGGCCGCAGGGCTGGAAGGCTCGCGACCGCCAGGAGCGAGACTGCGAAGGTGGCCGCGTCGATCCAGTAGACCGAGGCGATGCCAACCTGTCCGAGAAGCAGTCCCGCGATAGCAGGTCCTGCCACCTGACCTACCTGGAAAAGAAGCTGCCAAAGCGCGTTCGCGCTCGCGAACATCGGACGGCCCACCAATGTGGCGAGTACCGCTGACCGCGTCGGACTGTCGATGCTGGCAACCCCGGACCCAAGCGCGCTGAGCGCGTACAAGGGCCAAAGCGCCGGGTGCCCGCCGGAGCAGTTCAAGGCGAGCCCGACGCTGCAGGCAGCAAGCGAGAGCTGCGTAACGAGAAGCAGGCGCCGCCGGTCGACCGCGTCGGCTACGGAGCCGCCGAAGAGCGAGCCGGCGAGCACTGGAGTGATCTGCGCCAGGCCCACGAGCCCCACGTCCAGCGAGGAATGGGTCAGCTTGAACACCTGGTAAGGGATCGCGACCACAGTGAGCTGTGACCCGAGCGTCGTGACTAGGTAGCCTCCCCAAAGGCGCCGGAAGGCCTGCGACTGACGCAGCGGCCCGAGGTCGACAAGGAGCCTTCCTCGAGCCATGCCTCAGAAGCTATCGAGAGTCGCGGCGTCCGCGGAGAGGTCGCTGACCTTGGCGCGACCTTGCGAGTCCTAGCCTGGCTGTGAACAGGAGAGAGCACAGGTCTGATGGGCCGGTCACTTCGAATTGGGAGCGTCAAGGGCGTCCCGATCCGCGTCCACTGGAGTTTCCCGCTGCTCGTGGTATTGGTGATCCTGCCGACCGGCGCCAAGACGACCACGCGCTCGCTCGCCGAAGGGCTCATCTGGATCGCGGCGCTCTTCGTCTGCATAGTGATCCACGAGCTGTCCCACAGCTTCGTAGCTCGCCGGCGGGGCTTCTCGGTGCGTGACATCGTGCTCTTGCCCATCGGCGGAGTGTCGGAGATCACGGGGTTGCCAGGCGCTCCGGCCGACGAGCTCGCCATCGCGATAGCGGGCCCGCTCGCCAATGTGGCGCTCGCTCTGCTCCTCGCTCTGGTCGGCTACGCGGCCGGAGCGGTGATGTGGCCGCCGGCAATTCTCGCCGGCGCGGTCGTTAGCCGCCTCATGTGGGCCAATCTCCTGCTTGCCGGTTTCAACCTCCTTCCCGCGATCCCGATGGACGGTGGACGGGTACTGAGGGCTCTGCTTTCTCGCAGGCGGGACGATCTCCGCGCAACCGTCCTCGCAGTGCAGATCGGGCGCTTCATCGGGCTAGCGATGGTACTGGCGGGCGTTCGCTACGACCTTTGGCTTTCGTTCATAGGGCTCTTCGTCTTCGTGGGCGCCGGCGCCGAGAGGCAGGCCGCCGCGGTCCGCGCCGCAGTCGGAGGGCTGAAGGTGTCCGATGTGATGGTGCAGGATCCGACGACGCTCGAGGTGAGCTTCCCGCTCTCGGTCGTTGCGCCATTCCTGCAAGCCTCACCGGGCCGCGTGCTGCCGGTGGTCGACCGTGGACGATATGTCGGCCTGATAGCGGCCGACCGGGTCACGGGCCCTCCTGGCGCTTTCCTTGTGGCCGACGCCACCGATCGCGATGCTCCCGCGCTCTCGCCCGACGACCCTCTTTACCCGATTGCCGTGGAATGTCTCATCGCCTGCCGGCGTCGTGCGGCGGCCGTGCTCGAGGACGGCCGCGTCGTCGGTGTGCTCTATGGGCCGCACCTGGAGGCGGCGTTGCACCGCGGGACGACCAGTCTCGGCACCTCGCGCATCGGGCGCTGACCGGCCGTAAGCCGGCGGACAGACCTAGACCTCTTCTACCGGCTCCAGCTCCGAGGTGCAGTACAGGCACCGGTGTGCCCCGACGGGGACTTGGCTCAAGCACTGCGGACAGGTCATGACCGGCTCGTCCTTCGGCAGGCGCCCGAGCCGTGCCAAGAGCGAGTTGGTCGGCTTCACGACGAGGAAGAAGATGACCGCTGCAATGACGATGAACGTCAGGATCACATTGATGAGGTCTCCGTACAGGAACTTGCTGTCGTTCACGGTGAAGTAAAGATTCGCGAAGTTCGGCTTGCCGCCAATGGCCGCGATGAGCGGCGTCACGAGATCCGCCACCAGGGCCTTCACGACAGCTGCGAACGCCGTGCCGATGACTACGGCAATAGCCAGGTCTATGAGGTTCCCGCGGAGTAGAAACTCCTTGAACTGTTTCATCATCTCCCACCTTCCCCTTGAGGTCTACCGGCGCTCGCCTGGCGGTCTCGATCCGACTCGAAAGCCCCAGGGCCGGGTGCTCTGGCCCGGTGCACATCCATTCTGGCGGGTCCTCGGGCCGGATCGACAATTGGGGGCCACGCTCAAGGTCCAAGAGCCGCGCGCCGATGACTCGATTGGTGTTCGAGCATCAGCGAGGCCATTTGCGGCGCGAGCGGGGCCCCGCCATGCCCCAGGGTTACACAGCGGTACGGCCGCTTGCGAGCCACTACGAATTCGCGGCCATGTTCGCCGCGTTCGCCGACCTCGTCACGCTTCACGACCTCGACGGAACGATCCGGCTCGCGTCCGACTCTTCCCGTGCGATCCTGGGCCTCGCTCCAGACCAGCTCATCGGCCGGATTCCGGCGGATACCTTCGTCTGCGCGGAAGACGTACCGCTCCTGGACGCCGCGATCGAACGTCTCCGCAAGGGCGATGACACTGTCGACGTCACCTTTCGCGTCCGGACGGAGAAACCTCAGGCCGAGTGGCTCGAGACCAGGTTCGGGGCCGTCAGGGGCCTCAAGGGTTCGGCGACTGGTTTCGTCGCAGTTTCCCGCGTGGTGACCGACCGCGTCGAAGCCGAGCAACGACGGCGAGAACAGTTGGAGCGTTATCGCCAGATCACCGATGCCGTGCCGGGAATGACCGC
>PMZN01000186.1:6746-11036 GCA_003170375.1 Acidimicrobiaceae bacterium
GAGAACGCGAGACCGGGGCGCCACAAGTTCTGGTCGCGATACCTACCTGTCGCCACTAGCTCAGGGGCGATCGAGGAGGTCCTCGTCGTGAACCTGGAGGTCACCGATCGCGAGCGGACTCACGAAGCGCTGCGCCGGAGCGAAGCCAGCTTCTCGAGCGCTTTCGACAATTCGCCGATCGGCATGGCCATCATCGCGCCCGACGGGTCAGTGTTGCGAGCAAACGATGCGTTCTGCGCCTTGACGAGACGGTCGCGCGAAGAACTGCACCGGGGATCGTGGTCGGAGCTGATCCACCCCGACGACGTCGAGTCCAACCGCGAGCTCACCAGCCGGATGCTCGCCGGCGAGAGGCGAACAGCGATGGTCGAGAGGCGCTACCTGCGACCCGACCACTCCGTCGTGCACACCGTGATGAGCATCACCCTCGTCAGGGATGAGGTGGGTCGGCCGCTTCATCTCGTCACTCAGGTCCTCGATGTGACCGACCGGCACCGCCTCGAGGCCTATCTCGAGGAGCTCGTGTTGCGCGATCCGCTCACAGGCGCTCACAACCGCAGGGCCCTCGACGTCGAGCTTGCCCGACGCCTCGCTGTCGAACCTGCCGAAGCCTCGGGTGGCGCGCTCGTGCTGTTCGACATCGACAATTTCAAGGACCTGAACGACACCTTCGGCCACGACGTCGGCGACGACGTCCTCAGACACCTCGTCGCAAAGTGGCGGGAGCGCCTGCGCCGCAGCGATGTCCTGGTGCGAATCGGGGGCGATGAGTTTGTCGTCCTGCTCGGCGATGGAGACCCGGACAGCGTCGAAACGGTCGCCCATGACCTCCTGACGCTCGCGGACGGAGCGATCCTGACCGTCACCGGTATCGCGTCATCGGTAAGCGCGGGAATGGCGCTGTTCCGGCCCGAGGAGAAGCCTTCGCAGCTGCTGCGCCGCGCGGATGACGCCCTTTATCTCGCCAAGCGCGCGGGCCGCGGCCGCCTCGTCGTCGACCGAGCAGAATCGGAATTGTGACCGGCCGAGGCACGTTCCTCGGTCAGGCGCCACACGGACCGACGGCCTTCAGATCCCCTCGAACGTCGTTGCGAACGCCCGCTCGAGCAGACTGATCACCCGGCCCGGCGCCCGGCCTGGACTTCGCGTGCTTCGCCTCGGAACCGGTCGCGCTTGGATTGGGCGGTGCGCCTGCCTCGCTCAGCCTGGTCGAGCAAGACCTTTCGCAGCCGGACGCTGGCCGGGGTGGCCTCGACGCACTCGTCTTCGCTTATGAACTCCAGCGCCTGCTCGAGCGAGAGGAGCCTGGCCGGGATCAGCCGGACCAGCTCCTCGGCCGTGGAAGAACGCACGTTGGTGACCTTGCGCTCCTTCGTGGCGTTGACGTCCATGTCCTCCGAGCGGGCGTTCTCTCCGATGATCATCCCCTCGTAGACCTCGACGCCGGGCCCGACGAACAGCGCGCCGCGATCCTGGAGGTTCATCAGGGCGTAGGTGGTCGTCAAACCGCCCCTGTCGGCGACCAACGAGCCAGACGCACGCGTCCGCAATTCGCCGTGCCACGGCTCGAAGCGGTCGAAGATGTGATGCAGCACACCGGTCCCACGGGTCTCGGTCAGGAACTCCGTGCGAAAGCCGATCAAGCCGCGAGACGGCACCGAGTAGTCGACCCTCGCCCAGCCGGTGCCGTGATTGACCATCTGGACCAGGCGCCCCTTGCGCAGCGAGAGCAACTGGGTAACGACACCGAGGAACTCTTCGGGCACGTCGATCGACACCGCTTCCATTGGCTCGTGCACCTTGCCACCGATCATCCGGGTCACGACCTGCGGCTTGCCCACGGTGATCTCGAAACCCTCGCGACGCAGCATCTCGACCAGCACGGCGAGCTGCAGCTCACCGCGACCTTGCACCTCCCAGGTATCGGGTCGCTCGGTGGTCAGCATGCGGATCGAGACGTTGCCGACAAGCTCGGCGTCGAGGCGGTTCTTGAGCAGCCTGGCGGTGACCTTGGTCCCTTCGGTCCCCGACAGGGGCGAGGTGTTGATGCCGATCGTCATGCCGAGACTCGGCTCGTCGACGATGAGAACCGGGAGCGGCCGCGGGTCGTCGGGGTCCGAGAGCGTCTCGCCGATCGTGACATCGGACAACCCGGCCACGGCAATGATCTCGCCCGGGCCGGCCTCCGCCGCATCGACCCGGTCCAGCCCCTCGGACACGTACAGCTCGGCAACCTTGAATCGCTCCACAGCTCCGTCGGCCCGGCACCACGCGACCTGCTGACCGCGTCGGATCGTGCCATGCAGCACACGGCAGATCGCAAGACGACCGACATAGGCCGACGCGTCGAGGTTCGTGACCAGTGCCTGCAGCGGATGCCCAGGCTCAAAGGTCGGAGCCGGAATGTAGTCGTAGATGACCTTGAACAACGGCTCGAGGTCTGTTCCCACCACTGTCGGATCGAGCGAGGCACGTCCCGCCCTGGCATTGCAGTAGACGATGGGGAACTCGATCTGCTCCTCGTCCGCGTCGAGGTCCAAGAACAGCTCGTAGACCTCGTCCACTACCTCTTTGGGACGCGCATCGGGCCGGTCGATCTTGTTGACCACGAGCACCACAGGCAGGCGCCGCTCGAGCGCCTTGCGCAACACGAAGCGGGTCTGAGGCAAAGGACCCTCGCTCGCGTCCACGAGCAGGAGAACACCGTCGACCATCGCGAGCGCTCTCTCGACCTCTCCGCCGAAGTCGGCGTGCCCCGGAGTGTCCACGATGTTGAACTTCACACCTCCGTGGCGCACCGAGGTGTTCTTCGCCAGGATGGTGATCCCCTTCTCGCGCTCGAGATCCATCGAGTCCATCACGCGCTCATTGACCTCTTGATTGGCGCGGAACACTCCCGACTGCCACAACATCCCGTCTACGAGCGTCGTCTTGCCGTGGTCGACGTGAGCGACGATCGCGAGGTTGCGGAAGTTGGCGCGCGAGAGCATATGGGCAGGACCCCAAAGAAAGGCACGGCAAACGCCGTGGTACATAAGTCTACCGGGTCCAACGCGCGACGATCGCTTCAACCTCCACCAAATGGTGCAGCGCTGGCGCCACTCCCCCATCGACCACCTGAAGGCTGACGTGCGAGCTTGCGAGGATCGCGGCTCCTCGAGGAAGGATCCCTGGGCTTGATCAGTACAACAACTCCGCGAGTCGGTACAGGTCCTCCGGCACCAGCCGGGGTTCGGCTACCACTTCCGACAGCCGGACGCTCTCCACGTTGTCGCCGCGCTTGATGGGGATCTCACCAAAGCGCCGCTCGCTTATCAGCTTGTAGGCGGCAACACCGACCCGTGTCGCCCAGATCCGGTCGTAGGCGGTAGGCGTGCCTCCTCTTTGGGTGTGGCCCAGCACCGTGACTCTGGTCTCGAAACCGGTCACGTCCTCCACTTGGCGACCAAGACGCTCCCCGATCCCACGGCGGCTGAGCTGGGCGTGCCCGAAGGCGTCGAGAGGCGCCTCACTGCCTGACGGAGTGGGCAGGCCGGTGACCTCGGCCCCTTCTGAGACGGCGATGATGCTGAAGGTCTTGCCCTGCTTGCGGCGGGCGTTGAGATGCTCGACGACCTCCTCCAGTCCGACGTCGAATTCCGGGATGATGATCATGTCGGCCCCTCCGGCGAGGCCCCCCATCAGGGTCACCCACCCGGCCTCGCGTCCCATGGCCTCGACCACCATCACTCGGTGGTGCGAGGCAGCGGTGGTGTGCAGTCGGTCCACTGCCTCTGTGACAATGGCGACCGCGGTGTCAAAGCCAATGCAGTACTCCGTGAGAAGCAGGTCGTTGTCCACCGTCTTGGGGACGCCGACCACGGGCACTCCCCGCTCCGCCAGTGCGGCGCCGACCGATAGCGTGTCATCCCCGCCTATGGTCACCAGCGCGTCTATACCAAGGCGGCCGAGATTTGCAATGACGGCATCCATCGCTTTCGCGTCGGCCAGGGGGTTGACTCGCGAGGTACCCAGGATTGTCCCGCCCCGAGCGAGGATCCCCGACACGTCTGCGAGGCGCAGCGGGACGGCGTCGCCGTCCTGGACCAGGCCGGCCCATCCGTTCCGCACTCCGAGAACATCGACTCCGTCGGCGAAAGCACTGCGTGCCACACCTCGGATCGCCGCATTCAGCCCAGGCGCGTCTCCTCCACCAGTCAGGATCCCAATCTGCACGAGTTCCTCCGCTCTTTTGGTTCGAATTCCCGGGCGAGTATATAGCTCCGCAAGGTGTGGCTTAGTTTGCCCATC
>PMZN01000186.1:11054-14925 GCA_003170375.1 Acidimicrobiaceae bacterium
GGTGCTCGCGTGGAACCTTATGGAGAAAAGCTCAACGCTCGCGGCGCCAGGTCCCGAGCAGCACGGCGGCGTAGCGAAAACCGTAGAGGAAGTTGGTGCCCTTCTTCGACTGGCCGGAGGCCCGTTCGTGCCAGACGGCAGGGCGCTCGGTTACCCTCCACCCCCGCTTGAGTGAGGTGACGAGCAGCTCGGCCGTCTGGTACTGGTCCTGCTCCAGCCGGCCTTTCACGTCCGCCAGCATTGTCACCCGCAGGGCTCGGAAGCCGTTGGAGGTATCAGTGAGGTGGGCGCCGGTCAACAGGTTCATGAGCGCCGCGAAGAACACCACACCCAGTTGACGGTACCGGTCTCCTGTCCTGTCCACGCCCAGGCGCCGAGAGGCCACCACGAAGTCGGCCTCGTCGTCCACCAGCGGCTGAAGCAGCTGAGGCATCTCGGTGGGATCGTTCTGGCCGTCGGCATCGAAGGTGACCACGTACTGGGCCCCCAAGGCAACACAGAGGTCATAGCCGACACGTAACGCCACCCCGTGACCCAGGTTTACCGGGAACACGAAGGTGACGGCCCCCTCTTCCATCGCGACACGGGCGGTCTCGTCCTCGCCGCCGTCGACGATCACGAACGGCGTCACGTCCAGCCCGCAGGCCACCTTCGGCACGCGCCGAAGCACGTCTGCGATGTTGGCTTCCTCCTCGTAGGCGCAGATCAGACCCACCACCGGAGTCAGCTTGAGATCCCCGTGGCGCTCGTCGAAGTTCTTGCGCCCGAGGTCGATGACGAGCCGCTGGAGCGCCCGCAGGCGAGTCTGCTGATGGTCCGAAATGTTTGCCATGCCTCGTGCTCCTGAAGTTCAGCGGATGTGCGGACTGGTGAAGACCTCGCGTGAGGTAGGTTGCAGGTGCGCGGGCAATTGCGGAACATGTCCTTTCAATCCGAACCTGTACCTTGCGTTCCTGCGAGACGACCTTATCGCCCGCGATCGCGGCGCGGAGGCCGTGAGCGAGATCAGCTCCTCGCGTACTAGCTCGCAACCGGCGCCCTCGTGTGCCAAACTCGCGATCCTGATGGAGGCCGGTTCAGAAGCTGTCGGGTGCATCCCGGTGACTGAGACAGGCGTCGGTCGTGGGGCTGCCGGGTCACCGTTCCCACCCGCAGGTTCGCAGCGGGCCCGTCGCTCCTGTGTTCGCGGTGAGAGTGTCGGCCGTCACGCTCCACTGGTTGCCTGCCTGCTTCGCGGCGGCACACCGTGATCCGCCCTGTCTCGCCGAGCCGGCAGGTGGCAATGAGCCGGTGGGCGATGTGGCTGACGATGGCGGCACTGATCGCCTTTCCCTTCCTCTACGGCCTGGTCGCGCTCCACCGCGGCGAGGACGCGGACTGGGATCTGATGAACTACCACTTCTTCGATCCCTTCTGGGTCCTCGTCAACCACCAGCACGACATCATGCCGGCCCAGCTGCAGACCTACTACAACCCCGTCCTCGACATCCCCTTCTACCTCGCGGCACGCCACCTCTCCGCCCGCACAGTCGCCTACGGCATTGCGTTCGTGCAGGGTCTGTCCTTTCCGATCCTGTACCTGATCGCTCGGGTTTTCACGCGGCGCCGGCTGCTGGCACTGGCCGGGGCCGGCCTGGGTATCTTCGCCGCCGGGGCGTTCTCGGAGATCGGAAGCGTCATGGGCGACACGCTCACAGCGCCGTTCCTCCTCGGTGGCATCCTGCTCGGCCTCCACGCCTGCCGGCCACCGGTTCATGGTGCACGCAGGCGCGTGCTCGCTTTGGCCGCGGCGGCCGGTGTCGCGTCGGGGTTCGGCTCCGGCCTCAAGCTCTCGGCGTTCCCCTTCACCGTGGCCACGGTCATTGCGTTCTTGGTGATCGGCCTGCCGTTCGCCCGCCGGCTGGCGTTGGCGTTCGCGTGCGGCTGTGGTGCGCTTGTGGGCCTCCTCGTCTCCTACGGATGGTGGGGCTACGAGCTCGCGGTGCGGTGGGGAAGCCCACTGCTTCCCTACTTGAACCAACTCTTCGCATCGCCGTACGCACCGCTCGCGTCCAACACGGACGCCAGAAGGTTGCCGCACGGCGTGTTACAGGCGCTCTTTTACCCATTCCTCTGGACACTGCAACCGCTGCGCACGAGTCCGCAGGCGTTTCGAGAGCTCACCATGCCCGCTCTGGAACTGGTGCTGCTGCTGCTCGCCGCCAAGGGCGTCGCCCTGACTGCGCGCCGACGCGCCTGGCGCCCGATCTTCGGCTCCGACGCCGAGCGTTTCATAGTGCTGCTCGCAATCGTCACCTACTTGATCTGGGTGGACATCTTCGCCATCTACCGCTATCTGGTCCCCCTCGAGATGCTCTCGTTCGTGCTCCTCGGCGTCTGCGTCCGGCGCTTGTTCGCCCCGGCAAGGCCGTGGCCGGTCGCGGCCGGATTGCTCGTGGCGATAATCGTGGCGTCGCTGGTCACCGAGCAGACCGACAACATCGGTCGCACGGCGTGGGCGGACCGCGACATCACCGTGTTGGTGCCGGCGTCCATCGCGTCCCCCGCGGCATTCCTGATGATCGGGTCGAACCCGGACGCCTACGTAGTCCCCTACTTCCCGAGCAACGATTTCTTCGCGCGGATCCAAGGCAACATCCGGCCTACTCCGACTGCCGAAGCCCGGATCAAAAAGGATCTTCGCGCGTACAGCAACGTCTATGTCTTCTGGGCCGACCCCAACCCCTACCCCAATGAGGCCGCCCTACTCGCCCAGGCAAGGCCTCCGTGGGCGACATACGGGTTCGCGGCGAACACCAGCGGCTGTGTCGCCATCCCGACCAAGATCGGCTCGGTCGCTCAGTCCGTGCACGTCTGCCCGCTCGACCGGTCCTAGACGAGAGCCTCCTTCGCTCGCCCACCGGCCCGTCACCTAGTTCGTTTGCCCCCACCTAGAGGCCGTGGCCGGCCGACGCGCGCTTCGAGCTCGGCGATGCGGCGGTCCCTGGCGTGGATGATCTCCTCCTGGCGGCCGACGAAAGTCTCGAGCTCTGCCACGTGGGCGCTTCTCGCCTTCAGCTCAGCCTCGAGATGACGAACGTAGCCCTCGACGCGATTGAGGTTCTCCGAGACGAAGTTGTCGAGCACGCTCGCCGGCGCGAGGCGCGCCACGAGATCCGGCTCTTCAGAGCGCGCATAGAAACGGTTGATCCCGTCAAAGGAAGCAAACAGGTATCCGGCCGCCAGCAGCTGTGGTTCCCAGCGCGAGTGTGTCTGCTGGAACGACCACGGATCGGTCGCCTCCACGACAACCACCCTCGGGCGCCAGCGCGACCAGTCGTTCCCGAACAGCACTTCGGGCTCCGCGCCCTCCACATCGACCTTGAGGAACGAGATCTCTCCGGCGCAGTGCTCGTCGAGGACATCTGCCAGCGTTCGGAGCGCGACCAGTCGCTCTCGCACCGGTCGCCCAGCTCGGACGTAACCTTCGCCCACCTCCGAGTCTGTGCTGGAGAGGCCGCGTTCGTCACCGACGACGTATAGGGTGACCTCGCCGGCGCGACCTCCGAGAGCCGCCTCCACCACGACGTCACGCGGCCGGGCCCGGCGCAGCTCAGCCGCCTCCTCCGCAAGAGGCTCGACATCGATGCCGCGCCAGCCTGCCTCGTAGAAGTGCCTCGTCACCGAGCCCAGATACGGGGAGGAAGCCCCGACGTCAACGTACAGGCCTTCGGCGCCACCCGTGCAAAGGGCGCGGTGCAAAACGACATCCTCCGCGTTGGCCGCATGCGACACCATCCGCTCGGGACCGGAGCCTCCCGGGCGGATCTTCGTTCGCAAGTCGTCGGAGCGGTCAGCGGTCACGCCGGCCGATCATCTTTCGAACCCAGCG
>PMZN01000136.1 GCA_003170375.1 Acidimicrobiaceae bacterium
TACCTGCGGGCCATGGGACCGGGCCTGGTCACTGGGGCGTCCGACGACGATCCCTCTGGGATCGCGACCTACTCCCAGGCCGGGGCCCAGTACGGCCTTTCGTTCTTGTGGGCCGCCCTTTTGACGTTGCCGTTGATGGCCGCGGTCCAAGAGATCTGTGACCGTACGGCGCTTGCGACCGGTACAGGGCTCGGTGAGCTTGCAGTCAGGAGATTCCACCGGGCCGGTCGGGTGATCATCGCCCTGCTTCTTGTCGCCCTCATCGTGGCGAACGGCCTCAACATTGCCGCCGATCTCGTTGCCATCGGCTCTGGCATGAAGCTCCTCCACGCCGGGCCGACCTGGATCTGGGCACTGCTNNCCCGCATCGCGCTCGTCTTCAAGGTCCTCTGCGCCGCGCTCTTGGCCTATCTCGTCGTGGCAGTCCTCGTCACCCATCAGTGGGGAAGTGTCCTCAGCCATACCGTTGTTCCCCACGTCGAGCTGAGCAGGGCCTATCTGGCGCTCCTCGTCGCCGTCTTGGGCACGACCATCTCGCCGTACCTGTTCTTCTGGCAGAGCGCCCACAGGCTCGAAGAGATGCGCGACGCACCCGAGGGCGGACCAAGAGCGTTACCTCTGAAGCGCCAGAGCCCAGCACGAGCCCAGCGCAAGCAGCGCACGAGCAGGCTCGACGTCTTCGCAGGCATGACCTTTTCCAACCTCGTGATGTTCGCCATCATCGTGGCGACGGCCCAGACGCTGCATACCCACAACGAGACCAATATCCAAAGCGCCGCTCAGGCGGCCGCAGCACTCAAGCCCTTTGCTGGGCACTTCGCCAGTGCCCTCTTTGCTCTCGGCTTCATCGGCAGCGGGCTGCTCGCCATACCGGTGCTCGCTGCCTCCGGCTCGGTCGGCATGGCCGGCCTGCTCGGCCACGAGTGGGGGTTCTCGCGTTCGGTACGCAAAGCGCCTGTCTTCTACGGCCTCGTCGCCTTGGGGACCCTCGGGGGCACGGCGTTGAGCTTGCTCGATGTCAACCCGATCCACCTGCTCGTCCTTGTGGCGGTCATCAACGGTGTCGCGGCAGCACCCTTCCTTGTGGTNNGCCGTCGCCATGTTCGCCACCGGCGGCATCAGCTTCTGAGCGACGCACCGCTCCGCACTGCGCTTGCGAGCACCACGCGTGCTACTTCCGCTGCGGGCAACCCATGGATGCAGCAGAAGAGTCTGTAATACGGTATTTCAGAATGCGTCTCGACGACTGGTTCTTGCTACCCGAAGAACGAGGCAACCCGGCGACCGAGATCGACTCGGGTCGGCCAGGGGGCGTTGCGTGGACCGAAGGCAACCATGTCGAGTTCCTGGTGGAGGGTGCCACGTATTTCGCTCGCCTAGCCGCAGTCATCTCGAGTCTCGGGCCCGATGAGGAGGTGCGCTTCACCGACTGGAGAGGAGACGGAGACGAGTGCGTAGCCGATGACGGGCCGGCGATCGCGACACTCATGGCAGATCTGTGCCGACGTGGTACTGACGTCCGCGGGCTGCTCTGGCGTTCCCACAGCGATCGGCTCGCGTTCAGTGCGAAGGACAATCGGCGTTTCGCCGTCGAGGTCACTGAGGCAGGCGGGGAAGTGTTGCTCGATGAGCGAGTGCGGCGAGGCGGCTCGCACCACCAGAAGCTCGTTGTCATCCGCCACCCTGCCTCCCCCGAGCGTGATGTCGCATTCGTCGGGGGGATCGACCTCAGCCATGGACGCGGAGATGACAGCCGTCACCAGGGAGATCGCCAAGCCATCAAGCTCGACCGTCGGTACGGCCCACATCCCCCTTGGCACGATGCACAACTGGAAGTCCACGGACCAGCAGTCGCTGATCTCGATATCACGTTCCGGGAGCGATGGGAGGATCCGACTCCTCTCAACCATGCCGGTCGCCCGAGATCATGGATCTCGCGCGTGATGTCGCAAGATCGTCTCGCCCGTCCGCTCCCCGCCCGTCTGGCCGATCCCCCGGCACTGGGCGACCATGCCGTCCAGGTGCTTCGGACCTATCCATCGAGGCGCCCGAAGTATCCGTTTGCGCCCGAGGGCGAGCGAAGCATCGCCCGGGCGTTTTCGAAGGCGATCGACCGAGCACGCACGCTGATCTACCTCGAGGACCAGTACTTCTGGTCCGCCGAGATTGCGGAACTCCTCGCAAACGCCTTACGCCGCAATCGAGGATTGCAACTGATCGGTGTCGTACCTCGCTACCCCGACAAAGACGGCCGACTGTCAGGGCCCCCGAGTCGACTCGCTCAGGCGCGGGCAATGGCAACGGTTCAGGCGGCCGGCGGCAGTCGAGTCGGAATCTACGACCTCGAGAACGAAGTCGGGACACCTGTTTACGTCCATGCCAAGGTCTGCGTCATCGATGACGTCTGGGCGACTGTTGGATCCGACAACCTGAATCGCCGCTCATGGACTCATGACTCGGAGTTGTCCTGCTCGGTGATAGACAGCGATCTCGACGACCGAGCTCCGCTTGATCCAGGTGGGCTAGGTGACGGAAGCCGCCGGTTCGCACGCGCGCTCCGGTTGTCGCTCTGGGCCGAGCACCTCGGACGGTCACCGGAGGATCCGGAACTGTTGAATCTTGCGAACTGTCTCGCTCTTTGGGAGGACACCGCTCGGGAGCTGGCGAGCTGGAAGACGCACCCGGGCGGCCGGGCGCGGCCCCCGAGTCGAGTCCGATCACACGAGGTCGCGGCGGTGCCGCCTGGCAGTCGACGATGGGCCGAGGTCGCCTACCGCTTGATCTTCGATCCCGACGGCCGCCCGTACAGGCTGCGCCGGAGACATACCTTCTGAACTTGCTCGGGATCTCGCGCCAGGGCGTCGACTACCTGGCGAAGAATGACCCGACCTTCCCCGCTCCTTTAGCGGTGCTCAGCATCGGCCGCGTGTGGGAGCGCCGGGACGTCGAGAAGTGGGCCCGAGAG
>PMZN01000122.1:0-2008 GCA_003170375.1 Acidimicrobiaceae bacterium
TCCTGGAAGGAAGCCGCCGACAGCCAAGAGTCCGTAGCGAGTGACGCCTTGGTGATGCCCATCAGCTCGGGCCGCCCTTCCGCGGCGCGCTTTCCGGCCTGCACGAGCTCGCGGTTGACCGCGGCGTAACGCTGGTTGTCCACGCGCTCGCCTGGCAGGAACGGCGCGTCACCTGGCTCGGCGACGAGCACCCTGCGGAGCATCTGGCGCACTATGAGCTCGATGTGCTTGTCGTGGATCGACACGCCCTGGTCCCGGTAGACCTTCTGCACCTCTTCGACGACGTACTGCTGCGTCTCCCGGATGCCCTTGATCTCGAGCAGCTCCTTGGGGTCCTTCGGCCCGTCCACGAGCGCGTCGCCCGGGCTCACTTCCTGGCCTGCGACGACCTCGAGGTGAGCCCTCGCCGACACTGGGACGGCATCCTCGCCGCCGTCGTCTCCGACGACCACGACGCGCCGACCGGTGTCGTCCTCGTCGATTCGGATCACCCCAGAGGTGCGCGCCAGCACGGCAGCGCCTTTCGGCGTCCGGGCTTCGAACAGCTCGACGACGCGGGGAAGACCGTGGGTGATGTCCTCGCCGACAATGCCTCCGGTGTGGAACGTGCGCATCGTGAGCTGGGTTCCCGGCTCGCCGATGGACTGGGCGGCGATCACGCCGACCGCCTCGCCGAGCTCGATGCTGCGACCCGTCGCGAGCGACTGCCCGTAGCACGCGGCACAGACGCCGTGGTTGGCCTCACACGTGAGCACCGACCGGGTACGCACACGGTCGATCGCAGGGTCGGCGGACAACTGCTGGACCTCGAGGTCCCGAACGACGCGGCCGGCCTCGAGGACGCCGCCGTCGGAGAGCTTGACGGGCTCGATCAGCACTCGCCCGTAGAGACGGGTCTCGAGGTAGCTCCGCTTGCCCGCCTGGTCCTGGTGGATTCCCTCGATCCAGATACCGCGGGTGCTGCCGCAATCGGGTTCGCGGATGATGAGCTCCTGGGCCACGTCGACAAGGCGGCGCGTCAGATACCCGGAGTCCGCCGTGCGAAGGGCCGTGTCTGCGAGGCCCTTGCGGGCGCCGTGGGTGGAGATGAAGTACTCCAGCACTGACAACCCCTCGCGGAACGAGGACTTGATCGGCCTAGGGATCATCTCGCCGCGCGGGTTGGACACGAGCCCCTTCATGCCGGCGATCTGACGGACCTGCTGCGGGTTGCCCCTTGCACCTGAGTCCACCATCATGTCGAGCGGGTTGAAGGCGATCGTCGCGAGCGTCTTCTCCATCGCACGCCCGACCTCTGAGTTAGCCGAAGTCCAGATCTCGATCTCCTTCTGGCGGCGCTCATCGTCGGTGATGATCCCGCGGCGGAACTGGTTCTCGGCCTTTTCCGCTTCCTTCTCGTAGCGATCGAGGATCTGCTGCTTGTCCGGCGGCGTCTTCACGTCGTCGATCGAGATGGTGAGCCCGGACCGTGTCGCGAACCGGAAGCCGAGGTCCTTGATCCGGTCGAGGCTCTCGGCCACGAGAACCTTCGAGTAGTGGGCCGCGATCTGCTCCACGATTGTCGCGATCGAGGTGGCGCGCTTTCCGATGACGTCGTTCACGTACCCGAAACCAACGGGGAGAGCCTGGTTGAAGAAGAGGCGCCCGGGCGTCGTTTCGAGCTCGTCGGGCTCCTCGGTCACAGGCGCGTCGCCATGGCGGACTCCCCGGAGGGGGAACTCGAAGCCATCTGGGCCGCGGCGAAGCCGGATCTTGGCGTGAAGGGCGACGTCTCCGTTTTCCCAGGCCTGTTCCACGTCGTACAGGTGACGGAAGACGCGGCCTTCACCCTTCGCCCCGTCGACCATGAGCGTCAGGTAATAGACGCCGAACACCATGTCCTGACCAGGCACTGTGATCGGGCGGCCGGTCGCCGGCGAAAGGATGTTGTTGGACGACAACATGAGCACGCGGGCTTCGGCCTGAGCTTCGGCCGATAGCGGTAGATGCACGGCCATCTGGTCGCCGT
>PMZN01000122.1:2015-16249 GCA_003170375.1 Acidimicrobiaceae bacterium
ACCGGGTGCTCCTTGATGACCTCGTCGAGCACGTCCCAGACCTGAATCCGCCGGCGCTCGACCATCCGCTTGGCGGACTTGATGTTCTGGGCGATCTCGGTGTCGACGAGCCGCTTCATCACGAACGGCTTGAAGAGCTCGAGNNACCGAGCGGCCCGAGTAGTCGACTCGCTTGCCCAGAAGGTTCTGGCGGAAGCGGCCCTGCTTACCTTTCAACATGTCGGACAGGCTCTTGAGCGGCCTGTTGCCGGGGCCCGTCACCGGGCGGCCACGCCGTCCGTTGTCGAAGAGGGCGTCCACTGCCTCCTGGAGCATCCGCTT
Organism: Acidimicrobiaceae bacterium; assembly: GCA_003170375.1. Lineage (GTDB taxonomy): Bacteria > Actinomycetota > Acidimicrobiia > Acidimicrobiales > Bog-793 > Fen-455. The sequence continues at coordinate 2,337 of PMZN01000122.1, forward strand.
CTCGTTGTTGATGATGATCTCGGGCGCACCGAGGTCGAGCAGGCGCTTCAGACGGTTGTTCCGGTTGATGACGCGCCGGTAGAGGTCGTTGAGGTCCGAAGTCGCGAAGCGTCCGCCGTCCAGCTGCACCATCGGCCTCAGATCCGGCGGGATCACCGGCACGGCATCGAGGATCATCGCCCGGGGGTCGTTGACGCGCCGGCCGGACTCGTCGCGGCGGTTGAACGCGGAGACGATCTTCAAGCGCTTGATGGCCTTCTGCTTGCGCTGGGCCGACAACGGACGCCGGCCGTCTGTGGGTTCGATGTTCTCGCGAAGCTTGAGCTCCTCCTCGTCGAGGTCGAGGCGGTCGATCAGCCGGGCGATCGACTCGGCTCCCATCCCGCCCTCGAAGTAATCGCCGTACCGGCTGTGGAGCTCCCTCCACAGGAGCTCGTCCTCGATGATCTTGCGCCCGTGAAGACCTGAGATCTCGTCGAAGGCACGACGGGCCAGCGCGATGTCATCGTTCGCCCGCTCGCGGACGCCAGTGATCTCCTTCTCGGCAGCCTTCTGGCGTGCGCGGATCTCCGAGTCCTTGGCACCTGAGCTCTCGAGCTCTGCGAGCTCACGCTCCAGATCGGCCAGGCGGCGCTCGGCCTCGAGGTCGCGGGCCCGCTCGATCTCGCCGATCTCGGCGTTGAGCTCGGCCTCCAGATTCGGCAGATCTGCATGGCGACGCTCCTCGTCGACATGGGTGACAAGGTACGCGGCAAAGTAGATGACCTTCTCGAGCTGCTTCGCCTTGAGCTCCTCACGGACCTCGGTGCCCATGAGGAGGTAAGCGAGCCAGGATCGGGTGCCACGGAGGTACCAGATGTGCACGACCGAGGCGGCGAGCTCGATGTGGCCCATCCGCTCGCGGCGCACCTTCGAGCGCGTGACCTCGACGCCGCAACGCTCGCAGATGATGCCGCGGAACCGCACGCGCTTGTACTTACCGCAGTAGCACTCCCAGTCCTTGGTCGGCCCGAAGATCTTCTCGCAGAACAAGCCGTCCTTCTCCGGGCGCAGGGTCCGGTAGTTGATCGTCTCGGGCTTGCGGACCTCTCCGTGCGACCACGTCCGGATGTCGTCCGCAGTGGCGAGCCCGATTCGAAGCTGATCGAAATCGTTGACGTCGAGCACCTAGAAGCTCCTCTCCGCAGCGCGGCGCGCGTCCTCCTCGTCGGACCCCCGCTCCGGGCGACTGATGTCGATCCCGAGCTCCTCGGCAGTCCGGTAAACGTCCTCGTCCAACTCGCGCATCTCGATCTCCTCGCCGGTGGTCGAGAGCACCTCGACGTCCAGGCAGAGGGATTGCATCTCCTTGATGAGCACCTTGAAGCTCTCAGGGATGCCGGGCTCGGGGATGTTCTCGCCCTTCACAATTGCCTCGTAGACCTTCACACGACCGAGCACGTCGTCCGACTTGATGGTGAGCAGCTCCTGCAATGCGTACGCTGCTCCGTAAGCCTCGAGCGCCCAGACCTCCATCTCACCGAAGCGCTGNNCCGCCGAACTGCGCCTTACCGCCGAGGGGCTGCTGGGTGATCATGGAGTACGGGCCTGTCGACCGGGCGTGGATCTTGTCATCGACGAGGTGGGCAAGCTTCAGTATGTAGACGTAGCCCACGCACACTGTGTTGTCGTAGGCCTCGCCCGTGCGCCCGTTGTACAAGGTCACCTTGCCGTCTGTGCCGATCATCTTGGTCGAGGAATCGACGGAGTCGGGGAGCAACTTCCCGAACAGCTCCTGGATCGTGGAGTGCCGGCCAGCCTCTTCCTTCTCGTCCCAGTGCGCACCGTCGAAGACCGGTGTCGACACCCAGATGGCCGGGTCCGTGCTCGGCCGCGTCTTGGTCTCGGTGCCACGCACTATGTGGTCGGAGAGCACGCGCTTGTCGGCGCCTTGCCAACCCCACCTCGCGGCGTAGCCGAGGTGCGCCTCCAACACCTGGCCGACGTTCATCCGGCTCGGGACACCGAGCGGGTTCAAGATGATGTCGATCGGTGTGCCGTCGGCGAGGTGCGGCATGTCCGCGATCGGCAGGATCTTGGAGATGACGCCCTTGTTGCCGTGGCGGCCGGCGAGCTTGTCGCCTTCGGAGATCTTGCGCTTCTGGGCCACGTAGACCCGCACGAGCTGGTTCACTCCCGGCGGCAGCTCGTGGGTGTCGTCGCGCGAGAACACCCGCACGTCGATGACCTTGCCGGACTCACCGTGGGGAACCTTGAGGCTCGTGTCGCGCACGTCGCGCGCCTTCTCGCCGAAGATCGCCCGCAACAGTCTCTCCTCGGGTGTGAGCTCGGTCTCGCCCTTGGGGGTGACCTTGCCTACGAGGATGTCACCCGCGTCGACCTCTGCGCCGATGCGGATGATCCCGCGCTCGTCGAGGTCGGCCAGGATGTCGTCGGAGAGATTCGGGATGTCGCGCGTGATCTCCTCGGCGCCNNTCGTAGTTGTAGCCCTCCCACGGCATGAAGGCCACGAGAAGGTTCTTCCCGAGCGCCAGCTCGCCATTGTGGGTCGAGGGACCGTCTGCCAGCACGTCGCCGGCGCGGACCTCTTGGCCCTCGGAAACCACAGGCTTCTGGTTCACGCAGGTGTTCTGGTTCGAACGCTGGAACTTCGCGACTGGATAGATCTTCCTGCCAAGCTCCTGATGTGTACGGTCCTTCTCGCCGGGCTTGTACTCAACGGTGACGAAGTCACCGGCGACCTCGACGACCTTGCCAGAGCCCTGGGCGAGGACGACTTCCCCTGCGTCGCGGGCGGCTCGGGCCTCGACACCGGTACCGATGTAAGGCGCCTCGGGCACGAGCAACGGAACCGCCTGCTTTTGCATGTTGGCTCCCATGAGCGCGCGGTTGGCGTCGTCGTGCTCGACGAATGGGATGAGGGCCGTCGAAACCGAGAGGATCTGCTTAGGAGAAACGTCCATAAGGTCGACTTCCGACGGTGGGACGTAGTCGACCTCGCTCGCCGTGCCGTAGGAGGTGGACGTCGCGCCCACCCGCACACCGGCACCTTGCGGGCCGCGGCGCACAAGCACCCGGTCACCGACAAAATGCCCGGACGCGTCAAGCGCCGCGGACGCCTGGGCGATGACGTACTCCTCTTCCTCGTCGGCGGCGTAGTAGACGATCTCGTCGGTGACCCTGCTGTCGACGACCTTCCTGTAGGGCGTCTCTATGAACCCGTGGTCGTTGACCCGCGCGTAGCTGGCCAGGTGGCCGATGAGACCGATGTTCGGCCCTTCGGGTGTCTCGATCGGGCACATCCGGCCGTAATGGGACGTGTGGACGTCCCGGACCTCGAAGCCGGCGCGCTCGCGCGACAGGCCGCCGGGGCCCAGCGCGGAGAGCCGGCGCTTGTGAGCCAATCCCGACAAGGGATTGTGCTGGTCCATGAACTGCGACAGCTGGCTCGTGCCGAAGAACTCCTTGATGGCGGCTACGACCGGGCGGATGTTGATCAGAGTCTGGGGCGTGATCGCCTCGACATCCTGGGTGGTCATGCGCTCGCGCACGACACGCTCCATACGCGACAGGCCGATGCGGACCTGGTTCTGGATGAGCTCGCCGACCGAACGGATACGTCGGTTGGCGAAGTGGTCCTGGTCGTCGAGGCGGTAGCCCGCCTCGCCGTTGGCAAGGTGGAGCATGTAGGTCGACGCCGCGAGCACTTCGCTCGGGCTGAGCACGCCGGAGTGCTCGTCTGGGCGCTCGAGCGGGATGTCCAGCAGTTGGGAGATGCGCTCGATCTCCGGGCCGAGCTTGCGGTTCAGCTTGTAGCGACCGACCCGGGTGAGGTCGTAGCGACGCGGGTTGAAAAACGCGTTCTCGAAGTAGACGCGGGCAGCATCGAGCGAAAGCGGCTCGCCCGGGCGTGCACGCTTGTAGATCTCGAGCAGTGCTTCGTCCCGTGTCGGGATGAGCTCGCGCTCGCGCTCCCACTGGGCCTCGAGGAAGTCGAAATGACGCACGAAGCGGCTCAAGAACGCCTCGTCCTCGTAGCCGAGGGCGCGCAACACCACGAAGAGCGACAGGCGTCGCTTGCGGGCGACGCGCGCACCGGCGCTCACGTCGCGGTTCGGCTTCGCCTCTACGTCGAACTCGATCCACTCGCCTCGGTAAGGGTGGATCGTCCCGGTGACGATCGTCTTCTGGTCCCGACCGGGCTGGAAGATCACACCTGGCGAACGGACGAGCTGGCTCACCACAACGCGCTCGGTCCCGTTGATGATGAAGGTCCCGCGGCTTGTCATCATGGGAAAGTCCCCCATGAAGACGGTCTGCTCCTTGATCTCACCAGTCGAGCGGTTCATGAACGACGCCCGGACGAAGATCGGAGCGGCGTAGGTGATGTCCTTCGCCTTGCACTCGTCAATCGAGAACTTGGGCGGTGGCCGTAGGTCCGGGTCGGTCGGATCGAAATCGAGCTTCAGGCTCAGCTGGTCGGTGAAGTCCGCGATCGGACTGATGTCACCGAACGTCTCGGCAAGGCCACGATCGAGAAACCACTCGAAGGAGTCGCGCTGGACGGCAATAAGGTCAGGAAGCGGCAGGACCTCGTCAATGTTGGCGAACGAGTAACGCTCCGGAGTGCGGGGACGTAAGGGCAAGGGTCTACTCCTCGCGAGTGCTGATCGACCGGAAAACAGGGATAAGCGGTGCGTGGGCGCGCGTCAAGGAACTTGAAGTGGAAAGGTCACTTGACGGGAGGGCACGGCAACCGTTCATGTTACACGCGCGGGGACGCGCGAGCAAGCGGCACACAGTTGTCGCCTCGCGAAGGGTACGGGAACCGTGCTCCCAGGTCAAGGTGTCTTTGGCACTGTCACCCAACAGTGGCCCTGCACAACCCCCTGGGCATGACAGCCCAGCAGGGGCACTACTTGAGCTCGACTGACGCGCCAGCCTCCTCCAGCTGGGTCTTGGCCTTCTCGGCATCCTCCTTCGACACCTTCTCGAGCACAGCCTTCGGGGCGCTGTCCACGAGGTCCTTCGCCTCTTTCAGCCCCAGGCTGGTGAGAGAGCGCACCTCCTTGATCACCTGAATCTTCTTCTCGCCCGCAGCGAGCAGGATGACGTCGAACTCGTCCTGCTCCTCCTCTGCCGGCGCCGCCTCGCCACCCCCGTTCGAAGCGACGGCCGCCACGGCCACCGGAGCTGCCGCAGTCACGCCGAACTTCTCCTCGAACGCCTTCAATAGCTCGCTCAGCTCGAGCACCGTCATGCTCGCGATGCCGTCGAGGATCTCTTCCTTGGTTGCCATGTTTCCTCCTGTTGTGCGAATGGTTGTCGATAGTGCCTAGAGCCGGTTTGCCCTGAGCCCGCCCCCGAGTCAGCCCTCGGCGGGCTCGGCCGTGTCGGTGACCTCGGCCGTGTCGCTCGCCACGGCTGCCTCGGCTACGCCGCCTCGCTTGTCGATCAACGCAGACAGCCCGTAGGCGAGGCTTCTCGGAAGCGCTTGAAGCAAACCGGCAAACTGCCGCATCGGGGCAGCGATCGCGCCGGCGAGCTGGGCGAGCAGCACGGCACGAGAAGGAAGGTCCGCGAGGGCGCTCGCACCATTGGCATCGAGCAGCTGGGTGCCGAGAAGCCCGCCCTTCACGACGAGCTGCGGGTGCACTCGACCGAAGTCTCGAAGCACCTTCGCGACCGGCCCGATATCGTCACGGACGAAGACGATCGCGGTCGGTCCCTTCAAATACGCATCCAGAGCTGCCTGGTTGGTATCCGCGGTCGCGCGGCGCACCAGGGTGTTCTTGAAGATCTTGTAGTCCGCACCCGCGGTGCGCAGCTGGCGGCGCAAGGTTGCCAGGTCGCCCACCTTGAGGCCGCGGTACTCGGTGAGGATCGCCGCGCTCGAGCTGGCGAGGTGCTCGCGCACCTCCTCCACGACGGCGACCTTCTCAGGTCTCGGTCCTGCCATGAGCGCTCCTTTGATCACATGCCCCGGGGCGACCCCGGGGATAAGACTCCGGAAGGATCGCGACGCGCAGGACGTGGGAAGCGCTTGGCACTTCGCCTCGTCAGGCGGGTCGGAAACCCTTTCAGCGCCCTTCGGCGCACCGGAGATCTACGGCGAGTTGTTCAACTGGTAGATGAAGCGTAGCCGACCGCTGCGGACGGGTCATCCAGCAAGCGACGTTCGCTCTTCTCAGGCTGACGCCGCCAGCACCTCGTCGATGATCCGCGCCTTGGCCGGATCAATCCTCACGCCTGGGCCCATCGTCGAGCTCACGGTGACGGACCGCAGGTAGCGACCCTTGGCAGCCGCGGGCTTAGCTCGGATGAGCTCGTCGATGGCCGACCGGTAGTTCTCGACCAGCTGAGCGCGATCGAAAGACGCCTTGCCGATCGGGACGTGCACGTTGCCGACCCGATCGGTCCGGTACTCCACCCGGCCGGCCTTGAACTCGGCGACCGCTTTCGCAATATCCGTGGTCACGGTCCCGGTCTTGGGGTTTGGCATCAGGCCGCGGGGCCCGAGCACGCGCCCGAGCCGTCCGACCTGAGCCATCAGATCCGGCGTGGCGATGGCGACGTCGAATGCAAGAAAACCCTCTTTCTCGATCCGGAGCACGAGGTCGTCTGTTCCCACAATGTCGGCGCCCGCGGCACGCGCCGCGGCGGCCTGCTCGCCGGCGGCGAAGACAGCGACGCGTACGAGTCGCCCGGTGCCCGCTGGCAGCGAGAGCGAGCCGCGGACAATCTGGTCGGCGCGCCGTGGATCGACGCCGAGTCGCGTGGCCAGCTCGATGGTCTCGTCGAACCGGGCCTTTGCGAGGCTCTTGACCAGTTCCAGCGCCTCGACAGGCGGATACAGACGATCGCGGTCATATCCCTTCACCGCTTCGGCGTAGCGCTTTCCCTTGTTCACTTGCAGAGCTCCCTTCGAACTGACGCGCCGCTCGACTGCGAGACGGTCGTCACTTGCTGACCGCGACGCCCATGGAGCGAGCGGTGCCCGCCACCTGGTGCTTTGCAGCCTCGAGATCGTTGGCATTGAGATCCGGCATCTTCTTTGACGCAATCTCCGCGACCTGGTCGTCGGTGATCGAGCCGGCGGACTCGCGCCCGGCGAGGTTGCTCCCCTTCTCGAGACCGGCCGCCTCCCGGATGAGGAACGTAGTGGGCGGTGTCTTCAACACGAACGTGAACGAGCGATCCTCGTAGATCGTTATCTCGACCGGGACTATCGTGCCTCGCTGGTTCTCGGTCGCGGCGTTGTACTGCTTGCAGAACTCCATCGTCTGCACACCATGTGGACCGAGGGCCGTCCCGACCGGGGGTGCCGGAGTGGCTGCTCCCGCGGGCAGTTGGATCTTTACGATGGCGGCGACGCGACGACGTGCCATGAAGGTTCTTCCTCTTTCTTTCGCTGCCAGGCGCTCAGAGCTTGGCGACCTGGCTGAATTCGAGCTCGACCGGAGTCTCGCGACCGAAGATGTTAACGAGCACCTTGAGCTTCAGTTGGTCCTCGTTGATCTCCGCGATCTGGCCGGAGAAGTCGGCGAACGGACCTTCCTTGACCCGAACCGTGTCACCGACCTGGTGCTCGAGGCGCGGCTTGGAGCGGTGCTTCTGGCCCTCAATCCCCTCTGGCCGCACCTGGAGGATCGCCTCGACCTCGGCCCGTGGCAAGGGTGTCGGCTTGGTGCCAGGACCGACGAAGCCCGTGACACCGGGCGTCTGACGGATGACCGACCAGGAATCGTCGTCGAGGTCGCAACGACACAGGAGGTAGCCCGGAAAGACCTTCCGCTGCACGAATACCCGCTTGCCGCCCTTGATCTCGGCGACTTCCTCCATCGGGATCACGACCTCGAAGATCCGGTCCTCCATGTTCATCGATGAGATTCGGCTCTCGAGGTTCGACTTCACTTTGTTCTCGTAGCCGGCATAAGTGTGCACGACGTACCAGAGACCCGGCCGGTCGTACGGGCTGGGCTCGCCGGCCGCGACCTCGTCATCGCCTCCTTGCGAGGGCAGCTCGTACTCGAGCAGGTCGAAGCCGGCCGACTTCGGACCGGCCTCGATCGGTTCTTCGGGGAGCCGCGGCTCTGCGGACAAGGTGTCCTCGGCCTTCGCTTCTGGATTGATCGCACTCACGTCGTCGTCTCCGGGGTTGTCTTCGTCGCTCACGAGCCGAAGAGAAAGAGCACGCCCTTGGCGAACCCGTAGTCGAGGCCGAAGACGAGGCCGACCATGAACACGAGGGTCACGAACACGACGAGGGTGTACTTGACAACCTCTGGGCGGTTCGGCCAAGCAACCTTAGCGAGTTCGTTGCGAACCTCGCGCGCGAACTCGACGATCCTCGCGGGAAGCCCCGGTCGATCGGGGGTGGGGGGCCGCCGTTGCGCGCTGGGAGGTGGCCGACGGCCAACGGCCGGCGCGCCTTCCTCGTCAATCTGGCCCTGCTTCTGCAGGAGACGCTTCGTTTGTCGGTTCACGCAACAATCCTCGGCTCGAAAGAGCAGTGAGCAGGGCAGGAGGGACTCGAACCCCCAACCGCCGGTTTTGGAGACCGGTGCTCTACCAATTGAGCTACTGCCCTCCGGGCCGGGGTCTTGGCCCGCCAATGACTGAGCACCCGGTCGCCCCGGGTCGGCATCACGATAGCACCACGGGCCGGAGCCTCCGCAGGCGGCCGCGATGCACGGCGGTCACGGCGATCATCGCCGCGGCAGGAGCAGCAAAAGCACCGACGTAGACGAGCCGGCGCCCGGTGAGAACAGAGCGGATGACGCGCCGCTGAGCCGCCGCCTCGAGCGCGCAGAGCACGTCGGCCACTGCTCCAGGTGGTGGTTCGGCCCTGTAGGACCGCAACTGGTTGAGCAGTCGAAGCAGCTTGCGATACCTGGCGAGCTCGGATTGGCAACGGAGACAAGCCCCAACGTGCTCGACGACGACCTCGTCAGCCGAGGAGCCTCCGTCGAGGATCGATGGCAGAACGAGGGCGACCTCTGCGCACGAGACGCTGGCGCACGGGACGCTGGCCCGGGCGACCCGGCCGCGCGTGACCCGGGCGCGAGAAGCGCCCAACGCCGCGCTCCCTGCGAAAAACACCTGTTCAAACCGCGGCTGCACGGCGGGTCGCCTCTTCGGTCTGGAGCTCGGCGCCGATCGTCACGTCGGCTCTAAAGCCAACCTCGGAGCGAGCGCGAGCGCGAGCCCCGTCCCCGACTCCGGCGGGGGCCCGCGGACGCTCCCTCGTGCGGCTCAGCCCGCCCGCGGCGCCGGCCGGTGCGAACAACTGCTCACGCAGACGGCGGCGGGCCCGGTGGAGGCGCACCTTGGCCGCGGTCTGGCTGATGCCCAGCTCGCGAGCAATCTCCTCGTGCGCCAGGTCGTAGACGTCCCTGAGCACGACTACCATCCGCATCTGGTCTGGAAGATCCGAGAGGGCCTCCACGAGACGCTCCCGATCATCGGCCGTCCCAGCTGCGGTCTCCGGATCGCGTTCGGAGCGCGTCTCGAGAACCTCGAGATCGTCGTCGAGCTCGACGTGGGAGGTTCGCCGGCGCTTGGCCACGAGAGTGGCCGAGCAATTCGCAGTAATGCGATACAGCCATGTCCCGAAAGCAGAGTCGCCCCGGAACTTGCCCAGCTTGCGGAAGGCCCGCAGATAGGTCTCCTGCAGCACGTCGCGCGCATCGTGCTCATTGCCCACAAGACGCAGTGCCAAGGCGTAACAGTCAGTCGAGGTGGCGCGTACCAGGTGCTCGAAGGCCGTCCTGTCCCCGTGCCTGGCGAGCTCGACGAGGTAGGCGAGGTCGTCGGCCTCGCGGTTCAGCGCGTCTCCTTGTGAACTGTGTGCTGCCGATCGAACTGGCAGTACTTCTTCATCTCGATCCGCTCGCGGTCGTTCTGCTTGTTCTTCATGGTGATGTAGTTCCTGCGCTTGCACACTTCGCAAGCGAGGGTCACCTTGACTCGCTTCTCGTTCTTGGCCACTTTGCTGCTCCTCTGCTCCACTCCCGGTAGCGGCGGCCGGACTCGAACCGGCGACCCCACGATTATGAGCCGTGTGCTCTTACCAACTGAGCTACGCCGCCGCGGAGCCCCCTGTCGGAATCGAACCGACGACACCAGCCTTACCATGGCTGTGCTCTGCCGACTGAGCTAAGGGGGCGGTGCCAGTCACCATCGGCTGGCGCTGCCGCGACCGCCGATCATATCCGCGACGAGCAGGAGAACCCAGCAGGCGCGTCATTACGATGCTCCGCGTGGACATTCGCCGAGCGAACCTGGCCGACGCCGAAGCCATCCGTCAGATCTACAACATCGAAGTGACCGGTTCGACCGCCACGCTTGATCTCGTCCCGCGCACACCCGAAGAGCAGGCAAGCTGGATGGTCGCTCACTCGGGCGTCTACCCGGTCATCGTCGCCGACGAGGGCGGCCAGGTGGTCGGATTTGCGTCGCTTTCCCCGTATCGGCCGCGCCCGGGCTACGCGACAGCCGTAGAGGACTCGATCTATGTCGCGGCACAGCATCGAGGCAAGGGGGTTGGCCGCCAGCTGCTCAGTGAAGCCGTCGTCATGGCCCGGACCCACGGTTTTCATTCCATCGTCGCTCGCGTCAGTGCCACCCAGCAGGCGTCGGTGGCACTGCATGAAGCCTGCGGCTTCGACCTCATCGGCGTCGAGCGAGAGATCGGCCGCAAGTTCGGCCGCTGGGTGGACGTTGCTCTCCTGCAGCGCCTCCTTTGATCAACCAGCCGGCTACCGGGGCGCGGCACCAGCCGGGAAGTTGACAGGGCTGTGGTTGCAGGCCCTGCCGTCTCGGCGAGGCGGTCGTGTCGCCCGGCGTCGCGATCGGCGCCTCAACCCTCTGGTACCGCCGGCAAGCGCGTGTCCTCGGTCGCGCTCAGTGCCCTTCGGACTCTCATCACGAGCGGGATGGCGAGGAGGAGGAGGAGGGCGACCGAGGCGAGGGCGATGAGGATCGGATTGGCCTCGCCGAACTGAAGGACGAGCGCTCCGGCTCCTGGGAGGCCGAGGAAGCAAGCCACAGTCGAGAGCACGATCACCAAGACCCTGAGGCGGTGTTCCGCGATCGTCGCGAGAACCACCATCGACCACGCGACATACCACGGTTGCACCGCCGGTCCGAGAAAGACGACCGCCAGGAGCGTCAGGCCCATGGCCCGCATGGCCGTGGCTTCCCTGGCCCGCCACAAGAGACGCAGCGCGATGGCCGCTGCGAATAGCAACCCGATGTCTTTCGCCCCGCTCAGGAGCACTTGCTGATGGTCCCCGAGCCCGAGCAGCTCCAAGACCTTCGCCGCTAACGAGCCTGCGATCGTCGGGGGGTCGCTCCAGGACCTGACCGTTGCGCTGTTACCCAGCGCTGTCACCCAACCCCAGCCGAGCCCGACCATTTGCGAGACCGCCGCCATTATGACGAGGGCAAGCCCAGTCGACGTGATGGTCGGCCTGAGGCGGGACCGCCACGGCGCGTCGTCGCCCAGCCAGCTCCATCCGATGTACACGACGCCGACAAAGGCTGGGATCTTGATCATCGCCCCGATCGTGCAAAGCAGCACCCCGACGACTGGCCGGCCCTCACGTGCGAACCAGAGCCCGGCCAGGAGGAAACCGAGCATCAACGCGTCATTGTGTGCGCCCGCTATCAGGTGTAACAGCACAAGGGGATTCAGCACCGCGAGCACGAAGGCGACAGAGGGATCCCGGCCGTACGAGCGGGCCAGCCGTGGCACGAAGATCCCGATCATCACAACGCCGACGAGCGCGAGCAGACGGAAGCCGACGACTGCCAGCAGCTCGTCGTGGCGGACCACGGTGGCGTTCACCCCTGCCATCCAGAGGAACAAGGGCCCGTACGGCGAGGTCACGTCGGCCCAAAGCTTGTCGACCAGCCCGGAGAAGGCGTTCACCCCGAGCACCGCCGGCCCGAACAAGTACGGGCTGATCCCGCGGCTCATCATCTCGCCCTGGGCCGCGTAGCTGTAGGAGTCCCGGCTGAACAGCGGCGCGACGACGAGAAGGGGGGCCGTCCAGGCGGCGAACACAGCCACGAAGGATCTGAGGGGCAGACCCCGGTGGCGGCGCGCAATTCGGATCAGGGCGATCCAGGCCTGCAACATGAGCACCATGCCGCCGTAGACGGCAACGAGACCGATGAAGAGGTCCTTGTTCGCGGGCAACGGTGCGCCGGCCACCACCGGCGGCGCGGGGATGCCGAAGAACCACGGGTGGCACACGGTGACCGAGCCCGACACGATGCCTGAGCAGGACTTCCAAGTAAAAGGGGAACTCGGGAGCGAAGCGCCCCCGGCGATGGCGACGGCGCTTGCGAACCCGATGATCGCCGGCACCGCCAGCAACCGCGCGACCCGCGTCTCGCCCCGCACATACGGCCGTACATTGCCGAGCGGCGTACGCATCCGGGCAAGGAACCCAACCCCCCGATCGACCTGCCCGCGGGCACGATCGACCAGCCCGTTCAGCCAGCCGAAGAAAGGCCAGGCGTGCTCAGGCCCAGAACTTCCTGCCTGGGGGTCACGCTCCAAGGTCCTCGACGCNNCGCGTCCTCTCGGTCTTCTTATGCGGAGCGATCCTACCCAAGGGTCCCTATGGGGGACGGCGCTCGTGTGAAGCTGCACGACACGAGCACACGAGTGGAAATTGGCTACGGTCGGACAGTGCTTCAAGTGGCGGTTTCGGTGGCGAGGAGCTCGTCACGCCGAAACCTGCCCGAGCAACGGTGACCCGCCCTCGGAAGATCCGCTGGCTCGACCGGCGGGACGTCGTCGCCGTCTCGGTACTGCTCGGCATCCCGACGCTCGCGCTTTCCATTGCCGCGCTCGCGGGCTATCCGCTGCTCACCGGCGACGACTTGACGCAGAACTACCCGCTCTCGGTGCTATCGGGCCAGCTCATCGCTCACGGCCGGCTTCCGGTCTATGACCCGTATCTCTGGTCGGGAACCCCTCTTCTCGCGGGGGCGAGCGCGCACGCACTGCTCCCGAGCACGTTGCTGTTCGCCTTCCTACCTCACCTCACCGCATGGGTCCTGGCAGAGGCGCTAACGCTGGCAGCCGGAGCCATCGGTGGATTCGTGCTCCTACGGCGCAACAGGTGCCAGAGCCTGGCAGCCGCTCTCGGCGGCGCCACTTTCGGGCTCGGCGGCTTCGTTTCGTCACAGATCGTCCACATCGATTTCGTGTCGGCCTCGGCGTCACTCATCTGGTGCCTCGTCGCCCTGGACGGGATCGCCCGCGACGAGCCCAGGCGCCGAGCGCTCTGGGCGTTGGTCTTGGCAGTCGCCATCGGGTGCATCGGCCTGTCGGGCAGCCCTGACATAGTGATCGACACGGTCGTGGCCGTCGTCGTCTACGGCGGCCACCTGCTGATCGCCGAACGTGGGCGCCGGCTCGCGTGTCTCGGCTGGGCTGCTGCCGGCGGCGTCACTGGTCTCTTGGTCAGTGCCGTCCAGTGGATCCCGACCGCTGAGTTCCTCTCAGTCACAGAGCGCGCCCACGCAAGCTACGTGTTTGCGGCTTCGGGCTCGGTCTCGGCTGCCGAGCTGCTCGTCTCGCTCGTGCCGCACCTCTTGGGTGGCGGTCCGATCGGTCTCGAGACCTACACAGGGCCGTACAACCTTGCCGAGCTGGACGCCTACTGCGGCATCCTCTCTCTGGTCGCAATCGTGGCGCTCGTGCCCAGATGGCGCTCCGAGCACGCTAGGCACTGGCGCGTGTGGTACCTCGTCGGCGGCATCGGCCTGCTGTTGGCCCTCGGAGCCAATACTCCACTCGAGCGCCTGCTCCTCCACCTCCCCGTCGTGGGCGAGCAGCGGCTCCCGAGTCGTGCGCTCGTTCTCTTCTCGCTCGCGTCGTCGATGCTCCTCGG
>PMZN01000122.1:16292-31921 GCA_003170375.1 Acidimicrobiaceae bacterium
ACGGCCTTGTCCGCCAAGCCCTATGGGGGACTCCTCCACGCGCTCGCGGGCTCGGGCTGGTCTTTGCGGGCCGTCGCCCCCTACCTCGTCGTAACCGCCGCCATCGCGCTGGCCGCAGGAGCCATCGTGATCATCGGTCCCTCCTGGCCGCGCCGGCGGGTCGCGTCGGCGATCGCGGCGCTCGTCATAGTCGACCTCCTCGTGTTCACTGCGAACCAGTCTTCGCTCGCGCCCGTGTACGCCCGCGCACTCGGTACCGCCAACTCGCTACAAGCCCAACTTGCCGCGAGGCTCGGCCCCAGTGGGCGCTACCTCATCGTCGACCCGGCGCGCTCGGCTGGCATCGCTCTGAATCAGATCGGAGCACCTGATTCCAATGTGATGTCCGGCCTCGCCAGTGCCCAGGGGTACGGCTCGCTCACCTGGGCGCCTTATGCGTCGGCGACCGGGACCCATACCCAAGACGACCTCGACCCGGCAGCATTGACGACAGGAGTCTTCGACTCCCTCGACGTCCGGGTGCTGCTCACGGTTCCCGACGAGCTTTCCATTCCCCGGGCGCACTCTGAGGTGTTCCAGCCCGTCACCAACACCCTGCCGGGCCTCGCCGCTCCCACGATCGCCGGTGTGGGGCCCGTCCCGTCGCCGATCGACCTCCGAGCCGGCCAGAGCGCAAGCCGATGGTTCGGACGGGAACTTGTGCCACGGACGGTGACCCTGGAGCTCTCCGGGACCCGTCTCTCCCCGACAGCCTTGGCCGAGCTCGGGCGCGATGTTCGTCTCGTGCCGACGACCGGTGTAGGTGGGGCCCCCAGGACAGCGCGAGTCGCGATCGACAGAGCGGGCTCGCAGGAGGTCGTCGTCGGTTTCGGGGCTTCGCACGCATCGGTCGGCCTGGTGACAGAGAACCGGCTCGGTGTCTCGGTGCGTATCACCTCGGTCGTAGTCACGGCCCTCTCCGGCAGTTCCTACGGCCTAGATGGGCCCCTCTCCGCAGACTTGACGGCCCCGCACTGGGTGGCTGCCGGGACAATCGGGCCATTCGTGGTGTATTCGAACCAGAGGGCACACGGCTCGTTCTGGCTCACAGGATGGACCGGCGACGCATATGGTGACCTTCAAGTTCACGTCGTCAGGTCCTCGCCTTGGACACCGACCGAGACGGTTGCCATAACCTCGGCAGCACCTGCCACGATCGTCAGGTCCGTCGCGGACGTTCCCGGTTGGAGCGCGACCGGCGATCACGATGGGCGGGCCAAGGTGATCGCCCTGCATCGCGACGGCCTGGTGCAGTCCTTCTCAGTACCCAAAGGGACGACGCTCATCACCTTCACTTACGCGCCCCCAGGACTTGGAGCCGGACTCGCGGCATCGGGCTTGGGCATCGTGGCGATCCTGCTCCTCGCCCTCGCCGCCATCGCCTTGTCCCGGCGCCCGTACCTGGAGACGAAGGCCGGCGGCCTGAAGAAGCGTTGCGAAGCCGGCTGAGAAAAGACGCGAGCGGCGCGTTCTTGTGCCAGGCGACGGTGGGCCGGGAAGGATTCGAACCTTCGAAGGCTGAGCCAGCAGATTTACAGTCTGCCCCCGTTGGCCACTTGGGTACCGACCCGTCGGCGGACACGATAGTGGCCCGCGCGGGCTCGCTTCGCAAGGCGAAGGCGCGACCAGCCTTGCTAGCGTGCGTGCGTGCCGAGCTTCGATGTCACCTCCCAGGTCGATATGCAAGAAGTGCGCAATGCGGTCGATCAGGCAAGCCGTGAGGTCGCCACCCGTTTCGACTTCAAGGACACCGGCGCGAGCGTCGAGTTGAAGGGCAACGAGATCGAGTTGAACGCGCCGACCGAGGACCGCCGGCGCGCCCTGGTCCAGGTCCTGGAGGAGAAGCTGGTCCGCCGGCACGTCTCGCTGAAGGCCGTCTCCTACGGCAAGATCGAAGAGGCATCCAAGGGCGCCCTACGCCAGACCGCGGCACTGAACGCCGGCATCTCGTCGGACCACGCGAAGAGGATCAACAAGATCATCAAGGACCTTGGCTTGAAGGGCGTCCAGTCCCAGACCCAGGGTGATCAGGTCCGCGTCACCGGCAAGAAACGTGACGAGCTACAGGCGGTGATCGCAGCCCTCAAGGAAAAGGACCTCGAGATCCCCCTGCAGTTCGGCAACTTCCGCGAGTGAGGTCTCAGCCGTAGTAGCCCGAGTGGACATACAGGCACGGGACGCCTTCGGACTCGAACATCTCGAGGTTGGCAGGATCGTCCTCCACGGCCAGTCGAACTTCGAAACCGCACGTCCTCAACCCCAACGTCTCGACCCGCTTGAAGTCGCGCGCCGGCCGCCTGTCGCCGGCCTCGCGCATGATGAGCAGGTCGTATCCCAGACCGTGTGACGCCAGCCAGGCCAGGGTCTGTGCACGCAAGCCTGCCGGCCGCGCCCGGGCCCGGCGCTCATTCCTCGCCGGAGCCGGTCGCGGCACGACGACGGAGCTCGGCCACGACTGCGGGGTCGGCCAAAGTGGTCGTGTCACCGAGGTCGCGACCCTCGGCTACATCCCTCAAGAGCCGCCGCATAATCTTGCCCGAACGGGTCTTCGGGAGATCATCGGTGAAGATGACGACCCGCGGCCGGGCGATCGCCCCGATCTTCTCGACGACGTGCGCGCGCAGGACCTCTGCGTGCTCGTGGCCGACTTCCAGGCCGAGCTTCAAGGTCACGAACGCAATGATCACCTGCCCGGTCGTGGCATCGTTGGCACCGACTACCGCCGCCTCCGCCACGCTCGGATGGTCGACGAGCGCGGACTCCACCTCAGTGGTGGAAACGCGGTGGCCCGACACGTTCATGACATCGTCGACCCGCCCGAGCAGCCAAAGGTACCCGTCGTCGTCGACCTTGGCCCCGTCGCCTGCGAAGTAGCGACCCTCGAAACGGCTCCAGTACGTCTGCCGGTACCGCTCCGGGTCGCCGTAGATGCCCCGCAACATGGCCGGCCAGGGCCGCGTCAATGTGAGGTACCCGCCGCCGCGTTCGAGCTTCCTGCCGGCGTCGTCGACGACCTCGGCCCCGATCCCCGGCAACGGGAAGGTCGCGCTTCCCGGCTTCAAGGTCGTGACGCCGGGCAACGGCGAGATCATGATGGCACCGGTCTCGGTCTGCCACCACGTGTCGACGACCGGGCAGCGGCCGCCGCCGATCTGCTGCCAGTACCAGATCCATGCCTCGGGGTTGATCGGCTCACCAACCGAGCCGAGCATCCGCAGGCTCGACAGATCGTGTGCAGCGGGGTATTCCGTCCCCCACTTCATGAAGGTGCGGATGGCCGTCGGCGCCGTGTACAGCGTCGTGACTCCATAGCGCTCGATGATCGACCACCAGCGGTCCCGGCCCGGGAAATCGGGCGTGCCCTCGTAGAGAACGCTCGTGGCACCGTTCGCGAGCGGCCCGTAGACGATGTAGCTGTGGCCGGTGACCCACCCGATGTCGGCGGCGCACCAATAGACATCGGTCTCGGGCTTCAAGTCGAAAACTGTCCGGTGTGTGAAGGCAACCTGGGTCAGGTAGCCACCAGTGGTGTGCATGATCCCCTTCGGGCGGGCCGTCGTGCCCGAGGTGTACAGCAGGAAAAGCAGGTCCTCGGCATCCATCGCCTCCGCGGGGCTGTGCGGGTCCTGGCCGGACACCAACTCGTGCCACCAATGGTCTCGCCCCTCTTGCATGACGAGATTCCCCGCGGCGTCGCCGAGGCGGCGAACTACGAGCACGTTCTCAATCGAACGGGCACCGCTCGAGAGCGCGTGGTCAGCGTTGGCCTTCAGTTCGACGGGGTGCCCGCGTCGCCAGCCTCCGTCGGCGGTGATGAGCAGCCGGGCGCTCGCGTCCTCGATCCGATCGCGCAGGGCGTCGGCGGAGAAGCCCCCGAACACCACAGAGTGCGCAGCCCCGATCCGCGCGCACGCCAGCATCGCGACGGGAAGCTCCGGAATCATCGGCATGTAGATCGCGACGCGGTCACCTCGCTCGATGCCCAGGGAGCGCAGCGCGTTGGCGCACCGCCCGACCTCGTCGAGGAGCTGCGCATAGGTGATCGTGCGACGGTCTCCGGGCTCGCCTTCGAAATGGAACGCAACCTTGTCGCCGATGCCGGCCTCGACGTGACGGTCGAGGCAGTTGAACGCGACGTTCAACCGGCCACCGATGAACCACCTCGCGAACGGCAGCTGCCAATCGAGCACCTGGTCCCACGGCTCGAACCAAGTCAAGGCTCTGGCCTGCGCGGCCCAGAACTCCTCGGGGTCGGCCTCCGCTTGCTCGTACATCGTCCGGTCGGAGACGAGCGCCGATCTGGCGAACTCCTCGGGCGGCGGGAATGTCCTCAGCTCGGCAAGGTAGTCCTCGATCGCGGCGCCCTGTACTTGGCCCCCATCTCCGGTCGCGTCGGTCATCATCGCCTCCCTCATAGCTGCGCTGGCACACACCGATCCGCTCAGCACGAGCTGGACGTCGGCCCGCCGGCGCCGGTGGCCCACCCTACCGACCGGCGGCCTGGCTGACTGTAACAATGGAGCAGACATGTCCGAGTACGTCACCGTCGCCCGTTTGGCAGTCCCCGTCAGCTGGCGAGTGATCGTCATGAGCGATCTCTTCCTCAGCGCGAAGCGAACGGAAGCATCCGGATCCGCGTCGGTGGAGCTCGCACGCGCTCTCGAGCGGGCCGAAGGCCCAGGCGCCGTTGTCGTCGCCGGCAACGCGTTCGACCTACTGGTGCCGCCCGATGGTGACCCGGCGGCGGCACTCGGAGCGCACCGGGAATTGCGCCAAGCGCTCACCGGCTACCTCGCGGCAGACCGCCGCCGCCGGGCCATCCTCTTGCCTGGCAACCGCGATCGGGCGATCCTCTACGACCCCGCAGCGAATGCCGCCGTCATCGACGCTGGTTTCGAGGTCGCGCTCTCAGCGCAGCTGCAAGTGGCTACGGCCGCCGGGCCCAAACAAGTCTGCATCGAACCCGGGTGGCGATTCGACGAGCGCAACGCTTTCGTCGACCCGACCGATCGGCGCGACACCCCGCTCGGTCACCATGCCGTGGCGGAGATCCTGCCCGCGTTGGCCGGATCGACCTCACCGTGGCTCGCCGGCATCGACCGGCTGACCGATCCTTCGGGCTTGCCCCGCTTCGTGGCCTCCCGTCTCACCTACCGCCGCGTAGTCCGATGGCTCTGGTGGCTCCTGGTTCCCATCGCGGCGGCGCTTCTCGCGAGGCTCCCTGACTATTGGCTGTTCGGCGTCCCACGAAGGCTCGAGCCCTTCTCGTCCCGGCTGCTCGGCCTGGGGCTCACGCTCGCGGTCGAGGTGATCGTGGCAGGGATCGTGCTCGTAGTGGTCAATCACCGGCTCTGGCATTCGGCTGGTCGCTCGCTGCTCGGCCCGCCCGCCAACCGGGCCAACGACAGAGCCCGTGAGGCGTCCCGACCGATCCTGGCTGCCGGTGGCATTGGCCTCGTGACCGGCCACACTCTCCAACCTGAGCTCGCGAGAGTCGGCACCGGCTTTTACGCAAACTCCGGCGCATGCGGCGAGGTCGTCGAGGAGCGGGCGTCGCGACTCGGCCTGCCTCCCGTCTTCGTACATCTCCAGCAGGTTTCTTGGGTTGAGATCGAGGCGGGCGCGGAGGTGCACGCAAGGCTCCTCCTCGCGCGCAACTACTTGCGCCCGGTGACAGTGCTGGAGCGATTCGCGGCAGGGCACCTGCTACACGCCGGCGGCGTGCCGGAGGTGGTCGCCTCCTTCCCCGGCGGCCGCGTGTGGCCACCGGTCGCTGACTCGGCGCGCAGCCTCAGGCGGGTACGGCGGCTCGCTGCAGCCGGAATCGCGATCCTGGGACTTAGCGACCTCGTCTCGGCCGTCGTGCCACCACAGGTCCGAGGGCGCCTCCACCCGTTGCTCGGCTACATCCCCCTCGGAGTGAGCGAGGCGGCAGGTGCTCTCGTCGCGCTTGCCGGCGTCGGCCTGCTGGCCGTCGCCCGCGGCGTCAGACGGGGCCAGCGCCTGGCTTGGCTCGTCTCGATACTGTTGCTCGCCGGCACGGTCGCACTGCATCTGATCCGTCATGGCGAGGTGGTCCAGTCGAGCGCCGCCCTCGTGCTCGTTGCGGTGCTGTGGTGGGCGAGGAAGTCGTTCCGCGCGCGTTTCGACCTGCCTTCGCTTCGGACCGGCCTCGCCACACTGCTAGGTGGCGTCATCGCGGTCACCTTCATCAGCGCAACGGTGCTCTGGAGCGTGATCCCGACCCATCGTGGCGGTCGCCCGATCACCTGGGACGAGGCCTGGTGGGCCGCCGCCGGGCGGCTAGTCGGCGTCCGGACCGTGGCGCTCAATCCTCGAGTGGACGCGTTCTTGTACCCGGCTCTGCTCGCCGTCGGTCTCGGTCTGGCGTCGGTTGCGCTCGTGCTGGCGTTCCGGCCCGTCGTCGACCGGCGCCGCTCGAGTGGTCGCACCGACACCACCGAGCGCGCTGCCGACATCGTCCGCCGCCTGGGCACGGGGACGCTCGACTACTTCGCACTTCGGAGCGACAAGCAGGCCTTCCTCGAACGCGATGGCCTCGTGGCGTACGCGATCTACGGCGGTATCTGTCTCGTCTCCCCCGACCCGATCTGCGAGCCCGAGGAGCGTGACGAGCTCTGGTCGGCGTTTCGCCGTTTCGCGGACGACCGCGGCTGGTCGGTGGCCGTGCTCGGGGCCGGTGAAGACTGGCTCGGCGTCTACCGCCGGTCCGGCATGCACGAGCGGTACATCGGCGACGAGGGTGTCGTGGATGTCCGGACGTTCTCGCTGGAAGGCGGCGCGCGCAAGGGCCTACGACAAGCGGTCAACAGGATCGCGAACTACGGCTACACGATCTCCTTCCACGACCCGGCCCGGATGGACCCCGCGCTCGAGGACGCGGTGCAGGCCATCATGGTCCAAAGGCGCCGGGGTGAGGTGGAACGCGGCTTCTCGATGACGCTCGGACGCATATTCGACCCTCGCGACCAGGACCTACTGCTCGCGGTAGCGCATGGCCCCGACGGCCACCCCGTTGCGTTCTGCCAGTTCGTCCCTGCGCCCGGCATACGCGGTTACTCGCTCGACCTCATGCGCCGTGACGACGGCGATCACCCTAACGGACTCCTCGACTTCATCCTTGTCCGGACGATCGAGCGGCTGCACAGCCGCGGAGACGAGCACCTCGGGCTCAATTTCGCTGCCATGCGGGCCGTCCTCGCCGGCGAGGACGGAGGCGGCATCCAGCGGTGGCTCCTGAAACGGATGTCGGACTCGATGCAGATCGAGTCGCTCTGGCGCTTCAACGCCAAGTTCGGGCCCGAATGGCTGCCGCGCTACGTGGTGTGGGACGCGGCCGAGAACACGCTGCCGATGGCACTGGCCATCGCCCGCGCTGAGTCGTTCTGGGAGCTTCCGCTGATCGGGAGGTTCTTCCAACCTCCGGGCGCCGACAGCGGCGCCGAGAAGCTCGGCGTGCCCGCGCCCCGCGAGACGCGCTCAACGCCGGCGGGTCACCGCTCGGCTTGACGCGGTGGTTGGGGGCCTGACGGCGAGCCCGACGCCCCGGAAGGCCTCAGAAGAGGAAGCCAGCGGCGCGCACGAAGTCGACGAGCGGGGCCGGCCAGATACCGAACACGATCGTGACCGCGACGGTGACGAAGATCGCGACCGCCGTCGGGCCCGGCACGCTCACCGGCCCGAGGTTCACGGCCCGCGGCGCCGCCCCGGCCGGCTCCAACTCGTCAGGCGGATCACCCTTGATCGGCAACGACAGCGCGCCATCATCGCTCCCGGTCCCGAGCGGGAGCTTGACACCGTACATGAGGAAGATGAGGCGCAGGTAGAACGCAGCGGCGATGGTCGCCGACAGCATGGCGATGATCGCCAGCGCGTACGAGTGGGCCCGCACCGCGGCCGACACGACATACAGCTTGGCCAGGAAGCCGGTCGTGAACGGGATCCCGGTCTGGCCGAGAAGCAGCACGGCGAACGCGAGGGCAAGCACCGGCTGGCGACGACCGAGGCCGCGATAAGCATCGAGGTCGTGATCGCGATCGCCCCTGCCGCCGACGACGGTGATGACCGCGAAGCTTCCGAGCACCAGCAACGCGTACACGAAGACGTAATAGACACTTCCGGAGATCCCCTGGCTGGTCGCAGCCGCAAGGCCGACGAGGATGAATCCGGCGTGATTGATCGAGGAGTACGCGAGCATCCGCTTCACATCACGTTGCACGAGACCGAGGATCGCACCGAGCAGCAACGTGACGATCGCCATCGCCCACAGCAGCGGCTGCCAGTCCGTTCGAAGCACTCCGAAAGTGGAGAAGAAGACGCGTAGCAGCGCCGCGAAGCCACCGGCCTTGGCGAGAGCGGTCATGAACCCGGTCGCGGGCGTGGGGGCGCCCTGGTAGACGTCCGGCGTCCACATGTGGAACGGCACGGCCGACACCTTGAAGCCGAAGCCGACGAGCAACAGGCCCAGCCCGGCGAGGAGGACGCCGTTGGAAGTCACGATGTTGGTGCTCAGGTAGGCCGCTATCTGGGGGAGGTTGGTCGACCCTGTTGCCCCGTACACGAGTGCGATCCCGTAGACGAAGATGGCCGAGGAGAACGCGCCGAGGACGAAGTACTTCATGGCGGCCTCACCCGACTCGCGGCGCCTCAGGTCCATTCCGGCGAGGATGTACAGCGGGATCGACATGATCTCGAGGGCGACGAAGATGAGGATCAGGTCGTTGGCCGAGGCCATGAGCATTGCACCCGAGCCTGCCAACAGCGCCAGCACGTGGTACTCGGGCCCCTCTATCTCTTCACGGACCAGGAAGTCGTTGGCGATCGCCGACCCGAGGATCAAGATGCACGACACGAGCACCAAGAACACGATCGCGAAGCCGTCGACCGCCACGGAGTCCGCGATCGTCGTGAACGGTCCACGCGCCTGCACGTCATGCCATATCACGAGTGAGGCGACGAGCGCACCAGCCGCGATCACTCCGGAGCCGACCGAGTAGAAGGCTGTCGGCACCTTCGCGAAGACGAGCTGGCCGGAGACGAGCAATAGGAGCGCTCCGCCTATGAGGATCAGCTCGGGGAGAATCGCCACGTAGTTCACGTGAGGCGTGATAAAGGTCGCCGGGACAGCCAGGCTGGACAGGATCGACAAAGCGGCGACCAGGCTCATTGCTCCGCTCCGCTCGACCGCACGGCTACACCAGGCGCTCCGACCTGCGGCGGACGCTGGTGCGCCACGACCTCGACGTGTGTGACGACCTGGGTGACCGATGGGCCGATGCGATTCAGCAGCGGCCCCGGGAAGATGCCCAACAGCACTATCAAGATGACGAGCGGAGCCAGGGTGAGCCCCTCACGCCAGGAGAGGTCACGGATCGCGCCCGGCTCGATAGTGGGCTTGCCTTGGAAGGCCTGCTGGTAAGCCCACAGGAGATAGACGGCCGCGAGGACGACACCCGCAGTTGCCACCACGGCCCACCAGCGGTGGGTGAGGAACGTCCCAGCGAGGATCAGGAACTCCCCCACGAAGCCGTTCAACCCCGGCACACCGATCGAGGCGAGCATCACGACCGTGAACACTCCCGCCAGCACCGGCACGCGGCGCTGCAGGCCGCGCATGTCGCTGACCGAGAAGGTGCCGAGACGCTTGTAGAGCACCGCAATGAGGATGAACAGCGCCGCCGTGTACAGGCCATGGTTGACCATCTGCAGGACCGCGCCGGTGAGCGCCTCGCGGCTGAGGGCGAACGCGCCGATCACGATGAAGCCGAGGTGTGCCAGCGACGAGTACGCGACGAGGCGCTTCAAGTCACGCTCCACCGCCGCCACGATGGCGCCGTAGATGATGCCGATCGCCCCGAGAGTGAGCAACAAGGGCGCCAAGGTGACGACTGCCCTCGGGAACAGGGCGAGGTCGAAACGGATGATGCCGTAAGCGCCGAGCTTGGCCATGACCCCGGCGAGAAGTAGCGAGCCCGCCGCGGGCGCCTCGCGGTAGGCATCCGGCGACCATGTATGGAACGGGAAGAGGGGCATCTTCACTGCAAAGGCGGCAGTGAACGCCAGGAACAGGAGGACACCGGCGGTCCCCGACAGGTGTGTGTCGGTCAGCGCGCGCACGTCGAAGGTCGTCACTCCGGTCTGCGAGGCGTGGATTGCGACGAGCGCCAGGATGCCGACGAACAAGAAGGCGGACGCAGCGAGGGTGTAAAGGAAGAACTTGCCGGCCGCGTACCCGCGCCGCTCGTGGCCCCACCCGGCAATCAAGAAGTACACCGGCACGAGGGTGAGCTCGAAGAACAGGAAGAAGAGCAGCAGGTCGAGGGCGAGGAAACCCCCGAGGCACCCGGCTTCGAGCACGAGGATCCAGGCGACGAACGACTTGTCCCCCGCTCTGTCTCCGGAAGCCGCGAGAGCGATCGGGAACAGCAGCCCGGTCATCAGCACGAGGAAGAGCGAGATGCCGTCCATCCCGAGGCTCCAGGAGATCCCGAACGCAGAGATCCACTGATGGCTGGAGACGAACTGGTAGCCGCCGTAGCCGGATGTGAAGGCCACGGTCGCCGCCGACGCGATGCCGAGCACCGCGAGCGAAGCGACGAAGCCGACCACTTGCACCGCTCGACGCTGGGCGCTCGGGACCAGGGCGACGACAACCGCCGCCCCGGCCGGTAACAGGATGAGTGTCGTGAGGTAGGGGAACGTGCTTGTCATGACGCCCTCGTCAACACGTAGGCGAGGACCAGCACAAGGCCTGCAGCCAGCCCGAGCGCGTAGTTGCGGACGTAACCGGTCTGAACCTTACGCACGTGGCGACCCGTGGAGCGCACGAGCCAGGCGAACCCGTTCACGGCGCCATCGATCCCCTTCGCCTCGACGACCGACGATGTCTCGATCGCGACGCCGGTCGAGGCGCGTGCGATGAACCGGTCATAGGCCCAGTCGATGTACCACGCGCGCCGAAGGAAGACCGGCTCGAATGCGGGGCGCTCGGACGTGCGACCCCAGACAGCGACCGCTAGGCCGACTCCGAGCAGCGCGAGGGCCGCGTCAACCAACGCGAACGCCCATACGCCTCCGAGGCCCCAGTGGTGCTGGAGCAGACGCGAGGCGAACACCGGGCTCAGCCACCGGTCCAAGAAGTCGAGGTCCGGATGGATCGGCAGATTGATGAGCCCTCCAACCGCCGACAGGAACCCGAGCACTACCAAGGGCAGCGACATCACCCAGGATGGGTCGTGCGGGTTGCGGCCGGCCGCGTCACCGGTCTCCCTGGCCTCCACCCACCGCTGCTGGCCCCGGAACACCAGCAGATAGGCGCGCCCCAGGTAGTAAGCCGTAAGCACGGCCGTCAACGCACCAACCACCCACAAGGCCGGGCTGAACGCGTACCCGTTCAAGAGAACGTCGCCCTTGGCCCAGAAGCCTGAGAGCACCGGGACCCCACCGATCGAGAGCCACCCGATGAAGAACGTCACCGCGGTGATCGGCATCAGCCGCGCGAGGGCCCCCATCGTCTTCACGTCCTGATCGTCGTTCATCGCGTGTATCACCGAGCCGGCTCCCAAGAACAGGAGGGCCTTGTAGAACGCGTGCGTGAGCATGAGGAAGATCGCGGCGTCGTACGCGCCGATGCCTGCTGCGAGGAACATGTAGCCCAACTGCGAGATCGTCGAGTACGCAAGGATCTTCTTGATGTCGTTCTGCGCGCAGGCGATCGTCGCCCCGAGCAGCGCCGTCGCAGCGCCGATGATCGCGACGACGTGCGCCGCGTCCGGCGCCCGGTAGAGGATCGGATTGATCCGGCACATGAGGTAGACGCCCGCAGTCACCATCGTCGCGGCGTGGATGAGCGCCGAGACCGGTGTCGGGCCCTCCATCGCGTCGGCGAGCCACGGATAAAGCGGGATCTGGGCGGACTTGCCGACAGCGCCCGCGAACAAGAGGAGCCCGATGGCGACTAGCGAGGGCTCTCCGACATTCCCGAGGTGGGCGAAGACTGTGTGGTAGTCGAGGCTCCCGGTGCGCTCGTAGATGAGGAACAACGCGACGAGGAACGCAGCGTCCCCTATGCGGTTGAAGATCATCGCCTTCTTGGCGGCGCTCGACGCGCTGTCGCGTTCGAACCAGAATCCGATGAGGAAATACGAGCAGACGCCCACGCCCTCCCAGCCGAGGAACAGCAACAAGAAGTTGTCCGCGAGCACAAGCAGCAACATCGCGGCCACGAACAGGTTCAAGTACAGGAAGAACTTCGGGAAGTCCTCGTCGTGCTCCATGTAGCCGATCGAGTAGAGGTGGATGAGGGCGCTCACCCCCGTCACGAACGCCGCCATGGTCATCGACAGTGGGTCGACGAGCAGGCCCATGTTGACGTGCAGGTGGCCCGCGGAGATCCAAGTGAACCAGGTCTGGGTGTACGACCGGCCGTTCGCCGGCAACCGGAACAAGCCGATGAACACGACGACTGTGACGACGAACGAAGTAGTCACCATCAAGGTCGCGAGCCAGCCGGCGCGCGGGTTACCGAGCTTGCGCCCCGACAGCAGCAGGATCACGAAGCCCGCGAGCGGGAGCAGCGGGACGAGGAACGCGACGCGGAGCACGGGAGCGATCAGCCCTTCAGTCCGTGGACGTCATCCGCCGTCGCCCCGGGGCGTCGCCGGTAAATCGAGACGATGATCCCAAGGCCCACGACCACCTCNNGCGTTCAGCATCAGCTCGACGCACATGAACATCACGAGCACGTTTCGGCGAATGAGCAGCCCGACCGCGCCGATGGTGAACAGTACGGCCCCAAGTGTCAGGTACCAGGAGGCTGAGACGCTCATGGCCCGGTGACCTCCGAATCGGCGAGGTCGCCGCCTGGCTCGCGGCGGCCTGGCTCGCCACCGGCGGTCCCCGTGTCCACAGTCCCCTCTTCGGCGTCGTCCGCCTCGGTGGCCTCTGGGCCGTAGAGCGCGTCGTCGGGTTCCGCGACCGGTCCGGTCGACGCACCATTCTCGCCGACCGGCTGACGGGGTCGCCGCGCCAGCACGACCGCGCCGACGACGGCGACGACAAGCAGGGCGGAAGTCACCTCGAAGGCCAGCAGGTATGTCGTGAAGATCGAACGCCCTATCAGCCCCACGTTGCCGGCCGGACTGCCGATCGCCCCACTCACCGAACGCGCGCCGCTCGGCCACCGGCCTCGCGCCAGTAGGAGCACCTCCGCGAGCCCGAGGATCCCGAGGCAGATGGCGACGGGGCGCTGAGCCGGGAGCGGATCTCGCTGAATGGCCTCTCTCTGGTCAACACCGAGCAACATGATGACGAACAGGAACAACACAACGATCGCACCGGCATAGACGATGACCTGTACCGCGGCGAGGAACTGCGCGTCCTCCTCGACGAACAGCACCGCCACGCCGAACAGCGTCATCACCAGCATGAGGGCGGAGTGAACCGGGTTGCGTGCCAACACCACGCCGAGCGCGCCCACGACACAAATGGCGGCTGCTATCACGAAAGTGATCGCATCGGGGATGGTGGCAGCGAGAACGTAGGTCACGTGCCTCGCACCTTGCCCCCGAAACGCCGCGAGATCTTGTCCCGCTCGACCGTCCGGATTGAGATGTTCCCCGTGGCCTCGTCGTCTCGGTTGCCGCTCTGGCCGCCCTCCGGCGGACGGACTCCATAGCCGAGCTCACCCGACCACTGCACTTCGCCTTCGTATTCGACCGCGCCCGACGGCGAGGTCGCCCGCATCCAGCCAGACGTGTTATCGCCCTCGCCCGGGCGCCAGTCCTCCCACGGGAGCTGACGTGGGAGGCCGTCGTCATCGACCACCAGCTCATCTTTGGTGTAGATGGCGTCGGAGCGGTTCGTGAAGGAGAACTCGAACATCTTCGACTCGGTGATCGCTTCGGTCGGGCAAGCCTCGACGCACAGGTCGCAATGGATGCAGCGCAGATAGTTGATCTCGTAGACGAACCCGTACCGCTCGCCCGGCGACACCGGTGCGTCGGGCGGATTGTCAAGACCGCGCACGTAGATGCAGTCCGCCGGGCAGACAGCCGCGCACAACTCGCAGCCGATGCACTTCTCCATCCCGTCCTCGTAGCGGTTGAGGACGTGACGACCATGAAGGCGAGGTGGCTTGGCCACCTTCTCGTCCGGGTAAGGCGTCGTGACCCTCGGTTCGCCGACCTGCTTCAAGGTCACAGCGAAACCACCGAAGAACCCGAGCGACATCTTCTTCCGCGGCTCTCGCGTCATCATCCACCTCCGTCGGGCTCGCGAACCGCCCGCAGGTAGGAATCGGTCGCAGTCCGCCGTCCAGGTGTGCTCTCCTCCAGCGCCTCGCGGCGCCCCCGCCCGACGAGGACCGCCTGCCAGAGGGCGCTCCCCACGATGGCACCACCGAAGAAGACCGCAAGGCCCCAGATCGTTCCGACCCGAAAGGCCGCCACGACGAGAAGCCATCCGAGCGAGAGCGGGATCAGGACCTTCCAGCCGAGCTCCATGAGCTGGTCGTAGCGGAGCCGGGGCAGGGCCGCGCGTATCCAGACGTAGATGTACATGAATACAACCGTCTTGCCGGCGAACCACAGGATCGGCCACAGCCAGCGCACGAAGTGGAAGCCGGGGCCGTCCGGGCCACCGAAGAACAGCGTCACCATCACGGCCGACATCGTGATCGTGTTCATGAACTCGGCCAGGTAGAACAGGGCGAAACGCAGCGACGAGTACTCGGTGTGGAACCCACCCACGAGCTCCTGCTCACCCTCGGTCAGGTCGAAGGGCGGGCGGTTGAGCTCCGCGGTCACGGCCACCGCGAACAGCGGGAAGGGCAAGATGCCGAGGCGGAAGATGTTCCAGTGCAAGAAGCTGACCGCCTGGGCGTCCACGATCGCCCGCGTCGACAGCGAGTGCGTGACGATGACCACCATGGCGATGGTCAGACCCATGGCGGCCTCGTACGAGATCATCTGCGCGGATGCCCGGATCGATCCGAGGAGCGGGTACTTCGAGCCGGACGACCAGCCCGCCAGCATCGTCCCGTATACCGACACGGACGACAACGCGAGCAGGAACAATATGCCGATCGACGGATCGGCCACCTGCAGCTCCACCGCGTGGTGGGCGATCGTCACCACGCCGCCCACCGGGACGATCGTGAAGATGAGGAGGGCCGGCAACAGGGCCAGGTACGGCGCGAGCCTGAAGACGAAACGGTCCGCCTGGTCCGGCAGCAGGTCCTCCTTGAAGAACAGCTTGATGCCGTCAGCGAGCGTCTGGAGAATGCCGTAGGGACCGGCACGGTTCGGTCCGACCCGGTTCTGCATGTCGGAGATGACCTTGCGCTCGAACCAGATCGCCAACATCACCGCGACGAGGAGCACACCGAACGCGACGATGACCTTGACCGCGACGATGATCACCGCGCCGAGATCGACTCCGTGAGCGAAGAGCGGATCGGGCATCAGGTCACCTTCTCCACGTCGACCTCGACCACCGCGAGAGAGAAATCGATGAGCGCGGAGGCACCCGTCTCATAGACAGGGGCCGCGTTGAACTGAAGGAGAGCGACG
>PMZN01000122.1:31961-39985 GCA_003170375.1 Acidimicrobiaceae bacterium
GCGGGGCTAGACGCAGCTCCTGGCGCCGGGCCAGTGGCGCGAGCGACTCGGCCGACTGGACGAGCGTTCCGTGGTCGTACAGCCCGCGCCGGACCACGAGACGCCAGGAGTTCTCATCTGCGGGCGGGAGCGGCACGGAGGCCGTCCACGCGCCCGGGTCGAACCGGAGAAGGCTGGGCTGCCGGTTGCCGCCGGGCACCTCGGCAGCGACAGGTGCGGCCTCGTCCTCGAGGCTCTCCTCGTCCTCGAGGGTCTCCTCATCCGCCCCCGGCTCGACGCCCGGTGACATCGCCGCACCCGCGGCGAACGGCGCACCCTGCTCGGAGACCGAGTCGATGCCGGGTGTCGCGATCGGGTCGAGCCTCCGCGGGCGCCGTGTGAGCTGCACGGACGCTGCCCTGAGCGGGATGACTATGCCGTCTGCCGCCCCGGACGCCGCGAGCGCTGTGACCGTGCACCCGGAATGTGCCGGGGCGACCCTCTCGATCTCGGCCCAGATTCCGTCCAGAGACTCGAAACCGAGGTCGACTCCCAGACGATCCGCCAGCTCGGTTGCGATCACCCAATCGGCACGGGACACGCCGGGTGGCACCACCTTGGCCGCGAGCCGCGTAACTCGGCCTTCGAGGTTCGTGGTGGTGCCTCCACGCTCCGCGTACCCCGCCGCGGGCAGCACGACGTCCGCGAGCATCGACGAGGCGTTGAGCGCGGTGTCTACTGCCACGAGGAAGTCGACACGCTCGAGCGCTCGGGTGGCGAGGTCGCGATCGGGGAAATCCGACAGCGGGTCCGCACCAAGGAGCACGAGCGTGTTGAGCTCACCGGACGCCGCAGCCTCGAGCATCCCAGCAGTGTCGAGCCCGCGTCTCGTTGGCACCGAGCCCCACTGCTCGCCGAAGAAGGCGCGTCCCTCATCGAGGGTCACCCGACCGGGGAGCAGGCCCGGAGCACACCCGAGATCGATCGCACCATGCACATTGGCGCGCCGGAGCGCCGAAAGGAAACGGGCGGAGGGCCACGCGGCGGCGAACACGCCCGCCGCCGCAACGATCTCGGCCGCCGACTCGGCCAGTGACGGACGACCGAGCACGATGACGACTCCGTCACCGGGCTCTGTGGCGACCAGGGCTCGCGCGAGCTCACTTGCTTCACCGGGCCGGTACGGGAGCCAGGTGGCCACCGGGCTCAGGCCGGTCGCAACCGGCGAGCAGTCGACGATCCGCAGCCCGTCGTTCGCTGCAGCCTGGCGCAGTCGCAGGTGCAGAACGGGTAGCTCCTCGCGCAGATCGCCGGCAAGCAGGATGACGGTGGTCGCCGCGACCGTTTCCTCGATCGTCGCGCGCGGCAGGCTCGCCACGAGCTCGGGAGGCAGTCCGTCCCCGAGCTGAGCGTCGAAATTATCGGTGCCAATGACACCTTTCACGAGTCTCACCCATGCATAGGCGTCCTCGTTCGCGAGCCTGGAGCCGCCGATCACGCCCACCGACCCGGGGCCGGAACCCTCGAGCGTCTGGAGAATCCTGTCAGCGACATCGCTGAGCGCTTCGTTCCAGGTGGCCTGAACGAGACCGGTCTCGGAGCGCACGAGCGGCTGGCTGAGACGCTCGGGCGCCTCCACCGCCTCGAAGCCGAAGCGACCCCGGTCGCACAGCCAACTCTGGTTCACGGGTTCTGAGTCGACGCCGAGGTACCGGACGAGCGCGCCAGCCGATGACTGGGCAACCATGCGGCAGCCGACCGAGCAGGTCGTGCACGTCGTCTCGACCTGCTCGAGGTCCCACGGGCGCGACTTGAAGCGGTACGGCGTCGCCGTGAGCGCGCCGACCGGGCAGATCTGGATCGTGTTGCCGCCGAAGTAGGACGTGAAGGGCTCACCGGGGAAGATCGCGACCTCGATCCTGTCCCCACGTTCCGCGAAGTCGATGAAGGGCTCGCCCGCCACCTCTTCCGCAAAACGGGTGCAGCGTGCGCACTGGATGCAACGCTCTCGATCGAGCAGCACAAGTGGGCCGATCTCGATGGGCTTGGCCCAGTGCCGTTTCTCTTCGACGAACCGGCTCTCCCCAGGCCCGTGGGACACCGCCTGGTCCTGAAGGGGGCACTCACCGCCCTTGTCGCAGACGGGGCAGTCCAGGGGGTGGTTGAGGAGCAGGAACTCGAGCACGCCCTCCTGGGCCTTACGGGCCGCCTCGGACTCGGTGAAGATCTCCTGGCCATCGGAAACCTCGACGAAGCACGCTGGTTGGAGGCTCGGGCCGCGGGGACCTGAGACCTCGACAAGGCACATCCGGCACATGCCGACCGAGGCCATCCGCGGGTGGTAGCAAAAGCGCGGGATGAAAACCCCGGCCCGCTCGGCGGCCGAGATGATGAGCTCGCCCTTCTGCGCTTCCACAGTCCGCCCGTCGACGGTGATGGAGATGCCCGGTGGGGCTTCGACGACGTCAGCCACGGCGCACCGTGTCCGGGGGGAACGGGCACGAGCCCTCTTTGACGTGCACCAGCAACTCGTCGCGGAACATCTTCGCCACCGACACGATCGCAGACGGAATCGACGGGCCGAACACGCAGACCGTCGTCTGTTTCGGCGGCCATCGGAGGCCGGGCGAGAGGTTGTCACAGGCGTCGAGCACGAGGTCGATGTCCTCTTCGCGACCCAAGCCCTGCTCGAGGCGGTGCATGATCTTCTCGATCCAGCCGCTCCCTTCCCTGCACGGCGTGCACTGACCGCACGATTCGCGGTGGAAGAACTGGGCGATCCGCCACGCGGCCCGGACCGGGCACGTGTCGGAGTCCATGACGACGACCGACCCTGACCCGAGCATCGAGCCGGCCTGGCCCACCGCATCCTGGTTCAGCCCCAGATCGAGCTGGTCCGGGCCGAACCACGGTGCCGAGACGCCGCCGGGAATGAACGCCCGCAGCGTCTTGCCGCCCGGTATGCCACCGCCGAGCGACGGGTCGTAGATGAGGTCCCGGAAGGTCGTCCTCGACATCTCGATCTCGAACCACCCCGGGTGCTCGACGCGCCCGGAAAGAGCGAAGAGCCGGGTTCCCGTCGAGGACCCGTCACCGAGGGCGGTGAACCCATCTCCCCCGTGGGCGACGATCCAAGGCAGGTTGGAGATGGTCTCGACGTTGTTGACGACCGTCGGCTCCCCGTACAGGCCGACGGCGGCGGGAAAGAAGGGCGGCTTGATCCGCGGGAAGCCGCGCTTTCCCTCGAGGCTCTCCAAGAGCGCCGTCTCCTCGCCGCAGATATAGGCGCCGGCACCGGGATGGATCACGATGTCCAGCGCGTAACCGTTGCCGAGCACGTCGGCACCGAGCGCTCCGTACTCGTAGGCCTCGTTGCACGCCTGCTGGAGACGCTCCAAGCCGAGGGCGAACTCTCCCCGGCAGTAGATGAACGCCAGCTCGACGCCGGTCGCGTATGCCGCAATCGCGGTCCCCTCGATGATCTGGTGCGGATCGCGCTCGATCAGCATGTGGTCCTTGAAGGTCGCGGGCTCGCTCTCGTCGCCGTTCACGACGAGGTAAGTCGTCGTGGCCTGCCTCCGCATCGACCACTTGCGGCCCGCCGGGAAGCCGGCCCCGCCGCGTCCGAGCAGGCTCGCCTTGTCGACTTCCGCGGCGACGTCCGCCGGTGTCATCGACAGTGCCTTGCGGAGGCCCTCGTACCCGCCTGTGGCGAGGTAGCGCTCGAGCGTGAAGGAGTCCGGGAGCTCCACCCGCGACGTGACGATCCGAGGCGCTCGGGTGATCACTCGGGTACCGCCCCCGTTGCAGGACCGGTCGCGGAGCCCGACTTCGGGTCGGCCTCGGCCCCGGGCGCCGATCTCGCCGCGCGGGCAGGCAGGCCCACGCTGCGTTCGACCCGGCTCAAGATCCCATGTGCAGGCACCGTATCGGCGAGGCGGCCCGAGCGCAGGTCGTCTGTCAGGGCGTCGAACCCATCGGCGTCGAGCGGGCCGAAGAAGCGGTGGTTCACCTGCACGCACGGGGCATTGTCGCAGCCTGCCAGGCACTCAGCTTCTTCGAGGGTGAACTCGCCGTCGGCCGTCGTCTGGCCGACCGAGATCCCGAGTGAGGCCTCTGCGTGATCGAGGACCTCGTACGCGCCGGCGAGCATGCAGGCGATGTTCGTGCAGACGGTGACGACATGACGGCCGACCGGCTCGGTGTGCAGCATGTCGTAGAAGGTCGCAGTGCCTCGCACCTCGGCCGGGGTGCACCCGAGGAGGCCGGCGATGTCCTCCATCGCCTCCTCGCTGAGCCAGCCATCCTGTGCCTGTGCCAGATGGCACAANNGCCATCAGCGATCCACCTCGCCCATGACCGGGTCCACCGAAGAGATGACCGCGACTGCGTCCGCGATCAACCCGCCGCGCAGCAGCGGCGGCAAGCTCTGGAGGTTCACGAAGCTCGGCGCCCTGATGTGCATCCGGTACGGCTTGTTCGACCCGTCCGCCACGAGATAGCAGCCGAGCTCGCCGCGGGGGGACTCGATCGCTGTGTACACCTCGCCAGGGGGGACCTCGAAGCCCCTCGTGAAGATCTTGAAGTGGTGGATGAGCGCCTCCATCGATTCGTCGATGCGCGCTCGCGGCGGCGGCGTCACCTTCTTGTCCTGGGCCCGGTAGTCCCCGAGCGGCATCTTCTCGACGCATTGGCGAACGATCTTGCACGACTCCCGGATCTCGTTCAGCCGCACGGCGTATCGGTCGAAAACGTCTCCGACCGTGCCGACGATGACGTCGAAATCGACGTCGCCGTAGGCGAGATAGGGCATTGCACGGCGAAGGTCCCAGGCCACGCCCGAGGCCCGCAGGATCGGCCCCGTGGCCGACATCGCGATGGCGAGCTCGGGCGAGATGATCCCGACCCCTTCCGTGCGATGTTTGAAGATCGGCTGCCCGGTCAGCATCTCGTCGTACTCGTCGACGCGCCCGGGGATGGTCTCGATGATCGACATGACGTCGTCCTCCCACCCGTCGGGCAGGTCCGCCGCGACACCGCCCGGACGGATGTAGTCATGGTTCATGCGAAGGCCCGTCGTCTTCTCGAAGAACGACAGGATCATCTCGCGGTCGCGAAAGCCGTAGATCATCATCGACGTCGACGCGAGGTCCATTCCATTGGTGGCCATCCACAACACGTGGGAGGAGATGCGGTTGAGCTCGGTCATGAGCATCCGGATCCAGGTCGCCCTAGGTGGGATCTCGATATGGAGCAATGCCTCGGCGGCCAGCGAGAAGACGAGCTCGTTGTGCAGCGGCGACAGGTAGTCCATACGCGTGACGTTCGTCGCGCCCTGGACGTAGGTGAGCTCCTCGCCGGTCTTCTCCATGCCGGTGTGCAGGTAGCCGATTACGGGCTTGGAACGCAGCACGGTCTCGCCCTCGAGCTCCATCATGATGCGGAGCACGCCATGGGTCGACGGGTGTTGCGGACCCATGTTGATGATCATCGTCTCGTCCTCGCCGAACTCGACGTCGATATCGCCGAGGTCGAGCATCGGTCCCTCCGGCGGGCGGAAGGGCGAGCCCTCTTCGATCGCGAGCGCGACCGGGTCGGTCTCGTCGCGCTCTTGCAGCTCCTGAAGGCCCTCGGAGGTCTCCGCCTTGAGCTCCTCGCTGGTCAACGTGGGCCCGGCGCTTGCTTGAACTGCACCGGCACGCGCCCGACCGAGTAGTCCTTGCGCAGCGGGTGCCCCTCCCAGTCGTCCGGCATGAGAATCCGTGTGTGATCCGGATGCCCCTCGAAACACACCCCGTACAGGTCGAACGCCTCCCGCTCCATGTTCTCGGTACCGGGGTAGAGGTTGAACAGCGTCGGGACCACGGGGTCACTGTCGGGAACCTGAACCCGGAGGCGGACCCTTTGATGGATCTCGAGGGAAAGCAGGTTGACGACGATCTCGAATCGTTCGGGCGTCACACCTTCGGGCAACGGCCGATCGAGGTGGCGCAGGTAGTCGACGCCGCACAAGTCCGCGCACATTTCAAAGCCGGCATCGCGGAGCGCTCCGGCCACTTCGAGGTAGCGCTCGCGCGTGACGTGGAGCACCTCCTGGCCGCTCGCGCCGATCGAGGACGTCTCGCTCAAACCGGCCAGCTCTGCCGCGCTCGCTCCCACGGCCGCCATCAGCGGGGCGTCCCCAGGCGCACTCCCGAGGGAGGTGCGACCCAGCCGGGGGGAACCGGCTCTGCCGCAAGGTCGATGCCGGCTCCCGTCTCACCGGGGCGCCGCTGGGTGAGCTCACCCAGACGGATCTTCTCGTGCAGGGTCAATATGGCGTGGATGAGCGTCTGCGGGTTCGGCGGGCAGCCCGGGGCATACACGTCGACGGGGACGATCTGGTCGACACCTTGGACGATGGCGTAGTTGTTGAACATCCCCCCCGTGGAGGCGCACACGCCCATCGAGATGACCCACTTCGGCTCGACCATCTGGTCATAGACCTGCCGCAGCACAGGCGCCATCTTCTGCGAGACGCGACCGGCGACGACCATGAGGTCGGCCTGGCGGGGCGAGCCACGGAACACTTCCATGCCGAAGCGCGCCAGGTCGAAGTCGGCGGCTCCGGCCGCCATCATCTCGATCGCGCAACATGCAAGACCGAAGGTGGCCGGCCAGAGACTGGAGCGGCGCGCCCACTTCACCAGCTCCTCCAGCGAGCCGGTGAGGAAGTTGTGGTTGAGATCTTCGAGGCCCATAGCCAGCGATCCGCCTAGGCCGCCTCGTCGTTCGACGGCCCGATATGCCGGACTGTCGACGACGAGGTTCGGCTGGGCTCCGACTCGACCGGGCGGACCCGCTTGACGGGCCCCCAGTCGAGGGCTCCATTTGCCACGAGGTAGATGAACGGCACGAACACCGAAGCGGCGAACACCAGGATCTCGACCAGACCGAACCGGCCCAGGCTTTGCGAGTCCACGGCCCAAGGGAAGAGGAAGATGATTTCGATGTCTACGACGACGAAGATCATCGCNNAATGACAGGCTCGCGAACGCGATCCCAAGCACGATCATGAAGAAGATGGGGAGGTAGCTGTCCAGGCTGCCCATAATGCTGGAGCGGTTCTACCACGCGCGCTCCGGGTGAGCCACATCGGGACCGGTCGCCGGGCGTCGCTCCTATCATGCTCGCATGACCGCAGCCAACTGCGCCGCGGTGGAGCTGCAACCTCCCCGCCCTGACCGGTACGAGTGCGACGTCCTCGTCGTGGGCGGCGGCCCGGCGGGCGCCTCGGCCGGGTACTGGCTCGCGAGCTCGGGCGTCAACGTGCTCGTCGTCGAGAAGAAGCACTATCCCCGGGAGAAGGCCTGCGGGGACGGCCTCACGCCGCGCTCTGTTCTCCAGCTCGAGCAGATGGGACTCGCCGCCGAGCTGGCGCTACACCATCGCTACCGCGGCCTGCGGACCAATGCCTACGGACGCACGATCGCGATGGACTGGCCCGACCACCCCGTGCTGCCTTCGCACGGCTATGTGATCACCAGGGCCGACCTCGACGGGCTCGTCGCCGCCCGTGCCGAGAAGGCCGGTGCGGTGATCTGGCAGGGCGCCGAAGCAGTGGCGCCCCTCTCGGCGTCGGGCTCGCCCGCAGCCGAGAACGGTCCGGTCCCGGTACCTGGTGGTTCGCTGCTGCGCCGGGCCGGCGGCGCCATCGTCAGCGACAGCGCACGTGCGACCTTGACCGAGGTCCGAGCCCGTTACGTGATCGTGGCCGACGGATCGTTGTCCCGGTTCGGTCGGGCACTCGGGACAGGTCGCAACCGGGACTGGCCGCAAGGTATGGCACTTCGCGGCTATTACCGTTCGCCACGCAGCGCTGAGGCATACATCGACTCGTTCCTCGACATCCGTGATGCCAGTGGCAGGGTCGTGCCCGGCTACGGCTGGATCTTCCCGCTCGGGGACGGCCGCGTGAACGTCGGAGTAGGTCTCCTGTCCACAAAGGGCCGGGGGAAGCACGTCAACACGACCAAGCTCATGGATGACTTCGTCGCACAGGTTCC